>JAZDNJ010000077.1:0-14242 GCA_043800105.1 Patescibacteria group bacterium | reverse complement strand
ATTACCATAAGTCTGGACTCATGCCCGCTGCCTTCTGAAACAGCGTTTAAAAGCTCATATTTTTTCAGGTCTTTTTTCGGCACGTTTTTACATGGTACTTTCCACCGTTTGCACAGAGCCTCAATGACTTTGGCATAAGTTTCCGTGTCCAGGCTGTTGGGTGGCGTTGCGCCGAGTACGCGCATCAGATTTTTACCTTCAGCCATATTTATGCCCCGTTCAATCTCCTTTTTGACCTGTGCCGCCTTGACCTTGAAAATAGGGCTTATTAAAGCCACTTCCGGCGCTTTTTCCAGCTTGGTTTTTGGCTTGAAAATATCAGGATTCAGGGCCGCCACATGAATGCCAAGCGCCGCGAAATACACCCAGTTAAGCTCATCACAAAGCATCCCTATACTTTTCACTTTCGTAGCCTCCCCGCCCAGATAAAACTGTCCGAACATCCGCCTCACCTTCCTGTTGTTCATTTCCGCCTTTTTCCCCATTCCCCGCACTTTCAGCATCTGTTTGCCTTCAACCAGGTCAAAACTTTCCTTTTTTTCACCTTTCAGCTTCAGTTTTTTGAGCGCCGGAAACATTTTCTCCGCCGTCTTCACCGTTTCCTCAAACACCGGTACAAACACCAGATCATATTTCCTCGCCGAGAAATCAGCGCTTATTTCAGGCAGATTCTGGTTTTTCGGATCCGTTAATTTCAGAATGTCCTGCATAGTCATCATAACTTTTTGGTGTTAATTACTATCAGAATAAAGATAACAAAACGCGAATTTTATGTCCAACTCACCTATGACCTTTTTTACCAATATGATTGGAATCATATCCCAATCATATTCCAATATTATGGGGATAATATTCACTTTTTTGCTATACTGATGGCGAAACAGAAAAAATGGAGAACACCGCCATCAAAATCGTTAAAACATTTCAAAAGGCAGGTTACGAAGCCTATTTTGCCGGTGGAAGCGTGCGTGACCTTTTAATGGAACGCGAGCCAAAAGACTACGATATTGCCACTTCCGCCAGGCCCGACAAAATCGAAAAAATCGTCAATGCCATCCATCTTGAGTCCAAAACCATTCCCATCGGTAAACAGTTCGGGGTCATGTTGGGCATTGTGCACGGCCACGCCTTTGAAATCGCCACCTTCCGCTCAGACTCCTCGTACTCCGACGGCCGGCGGCCCGACGCGGTACTCTTCACTTCCGCCAAAGAAGACGCTGTGCGCCGCGATTTCACCATCAACGGCCTGTTTTACGATCCCATCACCAAAAAAGTCATCGACTATGTGGGCGGCCAGGACGACATCAAAAACAAAATCATCCGTTTTATCGGCGAGCCCCATGAACGGATCAAAGAAGACCACCTGCGCATCCTCCGCGCTATCCGCTTTAGCAACAATCTTGGTTTTGAATATGACCCTCGCACGAAAGGCGCCGTCAAAGAGCTGGCCCACCTTATCAAAGACATCTCCAAAGAACGCGTGGCCGACGAACTCAACAAAATGATCGTCCACCCCCGTCGCGCCCACAGCTTCCGTGAGCTTGAAAAGTTCGGCATTTTTGAGCACATCATGCCCGAAGTTTTGGCTGAAAAGGGCGTCCCTCAGCCCGTCCGCTTCCACCAGGAAGGCGACGTGCTCACACACTCTTTCAAATCGCTCCATGAAATGCCGTCCGAATGGGTCTCGGTAGAACTCTGCTGGGCAATCTTCCTTCACGACATCGGCAAGCCCGCCAAATTCGAACTCCGGCCCGACCGTATCCACTTTGACGGCCACGCCCAGCTTTCCGCTGAAATCGCGCGCAGTATCCTCACCCGCCTCAAATTCCCAAAAGTCATGATCACCAAAATCTGCTGGCTCATAAACCACCACATGACCGTCGGCTTTATTCCAAAAATGAAACGAATCCATCAGGTAAATCTGTTTCTGCACCCATGGTTCGAAGACCTGACGCGCCTGCACTGGTGTGACGAAAATGGCAGTATTCCCGTCAGCCTGGGTCTGTATGAAACCAACATGAAGCTCTACACCGAATTCAAAAACGAGAAACTCCTCGAAGACCACTTCAAACCCAAACTCAACGGCGACGAGATCATGAAACTAACAGGCCTAAAACCCGGCCCCCGCATCCAGGAACTTCTGCACGCCCTCCGCGAAGCGCAAATCGAAGGCGAAGTGAAGACCAAAAAGGAGGCTAAAGAATTTATCAAAAGGATTAATAAATAACCCTGCCTGTGATAATCTTAAATCCGCATTTCAAGCACTTTCTTCATGTCTGAAAGTAAGTTCGTAAATCTTCATGTTCACACCTTCTACTCCATCCTCGACGGCCTTTCGCCGCCGGAAGAATATGTGAAAAAGGCCAAAGAACAAGGGTCGCCGGCCATCGCGATCACTGACCACGGCACCATGCATGGGGCTATCGAATTCTACAAAGCCTGCAAACAGCACAACATTAAACCAATCATCGGTTGCGAGGTTTACATCGCGTTCAACAAACTTACCGACAAGCGTCACCAGATCGACAACAAGCGCACCCACGCCACCCTGCTGGCCGAAACGCAGGAGGGTTACGAAAATCTTCTGGCCATGGCCACGGTGGCCAGCCTGGAAGGTTATTACTACAAACCCCGCGTGGACTGGGACCTGCTAAAAAAGCACTCAAAAGGCCTTATCGCGCTTTCCGGCTGCATAATGGGCGATATTCCTCAGGCAATTCTTAACAGCGATACCGGGCGGGCCAAAGAAATGATTGAACGCTTTCAGTCAGTTTTCGGAAAAGAAAACTTCTACCTGGAGCTTATGCACCACCCCGCCCTTACTCAGCAAAAAACCGTCAACGACGGCATCATTAGACTCTCCAGAGAACTCAAAATACCGGTAGTGGCCACAGTGGATGTACATTATGTAAACCCCGAAGACAACGTGGCTCAGGACATCATGACATGCGTAGCCTCCGCCCGGAACCTGGATGACCCGGGGCGTTTTTCCATGATGAACGCCGACTATTCCATGCACGATCCGCAAAAAATTATCGACTATTTCAAGGATGTTCCTGAGGCCATCGAAAATACGGTCAAAATAGCTGACCGCTGTAAAGTTGGGTTTGATTTCGAAACCTACCGCATCCCCACTTTTCCAACTCCCGAAGGCAAATCCGATCTGGAATATATGCGGGAACTCTGCTTTCACGGCCTGATCGCCAAATTCAAACTTGCCGAAAGAGGATGCAAGACAGAAAAAGACGTTTTAGACTCAAAAGAGGAAAACGTAAAAGCCCTGAAAGACAGGCTTGAATACGAGCTCAAAATCATCTCGGACATGGGATTTATCGGGTATTTCCTGATCGTCTGGGATTTTGTGAAATGGGCAAAAGACAACCAGATCATCGTGGGGCCTGGTCGTGGTTCAGCCGCGGGCGCGCTGGTTTCTTACTGTCTCGACATCACCACCATCGACCCGCTCAAGTACAACCTGCTATTCGAACGCTTCCTAAACCCCGCCCGTATCAGTCTGCCGGATATCGACCTGGACTTCGCAGATAACCGCCGTGACGAAGTTATCGATTACGTAGCCCAAAAATATGGCCGCGACCGGGTCGCCCAAATCTGCACCTTCGGAACATTGGCCGCCAGAGCGGCGGTCAAAGACGTCGGACGAACCATGGGCGTGCCGTTTGTCCGTATGAATGAGTTCGCCAAGCTCATTCCAGAACGTCCCGGAACTACGTTAAAAGAAGCACTTGAAAAGTCTTCCGAACTTCGTGACGCCATCGAAAAAGACGATACGTTTAAGGAAGTTATGGAAAGCGCCCTCAAACTCGAAGGTGCAGTCCGTCATGTGTCGGTGCACGCCTGCGCGGTGGTGATTGCCGATGAACCGCTGACCAAATACACTGCCCTTATGCGCCCGCCCAAAGACGAACACGGCCTGATCACCCAGTATTCCGCCAAACCGCTCGAAGCACTGGGTTTGCTTAAAATGGATTTTCTGGGCCTCAAAAACCTGACAATTTTGCAGACCACCCTCAAGATCATTGAGCGCACTAAAGGCGTCACCATCAACCTGAAAAAAATTCCCACCAACGATAAAAAAGCCTACGCGCTCATGGCCCGCGGCGAAACGACCGGTGTATTCCAGCTGGAGTCCGCCGGCATGAAGCGCTACCTAAAAGAGCTCCGCCCAACCGAATTCGAAGATATCATCGCTATGGTTTCCCTCTATCGTCCCGGGCCCATGGAATGGATTCCCGATTATATCGCGGGCAAACATGGTCGTAAAAAAACACAGTACGCCCATCCTTCCCTTGAGCCCATTCTTAAAACAACCTATGGAATTGCGATTTACCAGGAGCAGATATTGCAGATCGCTCAGGTTTTCGGAGGTTTTAGTTTGGGCGAAGCTGATCTGCTTAGACGGGCCATTGGTAAAAAAATTGCCTCCGAACTCGAGGCACAGCGCGAAAAGTTCATTGAGGGAGCCATGAAAAAAGGGCACCCTAAAAATCTGGCCATCGAGATTTTCGAAAAGGTAATCGAGCCGTTTGCCGGCTACGGATTCAACAAATCCCACGCGGCCTGCTACGCTATGATCGCCTACCAAACCGCTTATCTGAAAGCCCGTTACCCCACCGAATTCATGACGGCCCTTATGTCCGCCGATGCCGATAATACCGACCGCATTGTCATCGAAATCAGTGAGTGCGAGCAAATGGGAATTCAGGTTCTTCCGCCGGATGTAAACGAATCACGCTCCAATTTTACCGTCGTCGAAGATGGCAAAATCCGTTTCGGGCTCTCGGCCATTAAGGGTTTGGGGGCCGGTTCTGTCAAACAAATCATCGACGCGTGCGAGGCGGAAAGCAGGCCTTTTGACAGTCTGGAAGACTTTGCCAAACGCGTACCTTCTAAAATCCTAAACAAAAAAACCATCGAGGCGTTGGCCTTTGGCGGTGCCATGGACGCCTTTGGCGAGCGCCGTCAGATCGGGCTGAATGTGGAAGCCATTGCCGATTTCGCCAAAAACGCGGATAGCAATACTGTGGTTGGTCAGGCCGGCCTTTTCGATTCCATGGGGGAAGAGGCCCCCGCCGACCACCTTCAGCTCGAAAAACTGGAGCCGGCCACCGACAGCCAGAAACTGGCTTGGGAAAAAGAATATCTTGGCCTGTACGTCTCATCTCACCCGCTGGTGGGCCTGTCACAGTTCTTCCAGCGAAAAGTCATTCCTCTCGAAAAACTTCATAGCAAAACTATTGGCAGTCCAATCCGCGTGGGCGGTATGATTACCGATTTCCGTAAAATTACGACGAAAAAAGGCGATATGATGGCCATGATTCAGCTGGAGGACACGACCGGCAAAGGCGAGGTGGTGGCTTTTCCGAAATCTTACGCCAAACTTGCCAGCGAACTCATCGAAGGTCGCATTCTGATCGTCCACGGCAAGCTTGAAAAACGCATGGGAGATATGCAGGTTGTGGTAGATAACGTGGAAGGCATGACCCTTGAGGAATTGCAAGAGTTAGCCAAAAAAGAGGGCTTATGGACGGAAGGCGAAAAAGTCAGCCGCCCATCCAGACAGGACGCTGAAGATGAGGAAGTCACGGAAGCCGAAGATGTCCTGGAAGTCGAAGGCGCGCAGGTCGCCGAGCTTGAAAACGATTCCCTGTTCACCAACCCCAATGCCCATCAAATAATTCTGCCGCGGGATATGGAAAAAGAGTTTTACGTGGCCCTGAAAAAACTCTTCGAAAAACATCCCGGCGAAGACGATATAGAACTCGTCATCGGAGACAAAGTTCTTCCTCTGCCACTAAAAATCGCCTGGAGCGAAAAGCTGGAAGCAAAAGTCAACGAAATGATTGACAAATAGTAAAATAGTTGTATAATATTAAGGCAATCGTAACATCAAACAAAGGAGTCTTTTTTCGATGGGATCCATCGTAGCGATTGTGGTCGGCCTCGTGCTACTGGTCGTGGGCCTCAAGCTCGCGAAAGAGATGGTTAAGCTAGCCGTGCTCCTCGGAGTCGCGGCCGCCATCATCTTCTGGTTCCACGAGGACCTCGCCGTGGCGTACTCCACGTACGTCAGCCCTTACATCGCCGGCTCCTTCTAGGGGCCGGCCCCCTTTAAAATTGCCAGCAATTTTGCGCCATACCCACCAGGGCATACTACTTTTGCCGACATTGTCCCACCATTGATGGAACATTGTCCCACCATTGTCCCAGCAATGTTGCGTTTTTCACTACACCCTGCTAGTGGTGTTTTTTAGGATATGATCAGGATACGATCCCAATATGATTGGGCTAATATGAAGTTTTTTCGATAGGGTCACCCTGCCATTTTACCTATGAAACTTCTCATGAATTTCCCGCAGTTTTTTGTTCGTCAAATGCGTGTAAATCTGGGTCGTCGTAATGCTGGCGTGGCCCAGCATATCCTGCACCGAGCGAATATCGGCGCCGTTTATCAAAAGCTCTGTGGCGAAAGAATGGCGCAAAACGTGTGGGGTCACCTTTTTCACTATGCCCGCTTCATAGGCCGTACGGCGAACCATCTCCTGAATTGTGTACTCTGTCAGCCGGCGGTGTTCACCTTTCATCTCAACCGCTCCCGCCTTTTTTCCCCGTGCGCGGCGATGGTTCAAAAACAGCGGCTCATAACTGTCATTCCGCATCTCCAAATAGTCACTGACCCACTCCTTTGCCCGCCTTGATAAAAACACAATCCTCATTTTTCGCCCTTTCCCGCGCACCTGAAATTCACCCCGTTCCAGATTGATCTGGTCGCGATTTAAACTGACTAACTCACTGATTCGCAAACCCGTCGAATACAAAAATTCCATAATCGCCCGATTCCGCAGGCCCACAATCGTGCTGGTATCCACCGCTTCAAAGAGCCGTTCCAGTTCGTCCCGCGTCAGGTGTTCCACCGTGCGGTCGGGAATTTTGCTCAGCTCGATTTTTTCCGGTTCCAGCGTCCTCCAGTCTTGTTTGGCGCAATACTTTAAGAAAGCTCTCAGCGCGATTATATGATAGTTCTGGGTTTTGATTGAAAGCGGTTCATGCGGTCGAAACTCAAAGCGGTTCAAAAATAACCGATACCTTTTGACCAACCCCAAATCGATTTTCGCGATTTCCACATCCTTTGAAAACTCCAAAAACCGCTCTAAATAGTGCTGATAATTCACCAGCGTTCGTCTGGACTGATTCTTTTCAATCTCACAATGCTCCAAAAACTGCCTGATGGCCTCGGATAGTCGCATAAAATAATTCGCAATTACTGATTCGTAATTCGCAATTAAATTGTACGGGATTCAGGAGATCAGGTAAACCACAAACGATCCGCCCTTCTTCTCGCAATTTTATAAGAAATATAAGTTGACGAGTAAACAAAAGTTCACTATTATTGATTCTTAATTGCATTGACTTTTGTATATCAATTGATGTAATATTGGCATGAAGAGGAAATTACTTTTAAGAAGGCTAAAGGAATATGGATGGTATTTTAAGGGGCATGGTGCTAATCATGATTTCTGGACAAATGGAGAGGTCTATAAAAGCATACCCAGACATAATGACATCAATGAATGGTTGGCAAAGAATATCATACAAATAGCGAAAAATAACCCTCGAATTTATGGAGTTTAAACCTACTTTTATAAAAGACGGCCCTTACTATCTTGCAGAAATAAAGGAGATTGATGCCATGACTCAAGGCAGGACAAAAAAGGAAGCAGAATTAATGGTTAAAGATTTATTGGAAACAATGTTCCTGGCTTATTTTGACGAGAAAATTAAAGTAAAAACAGCGACAGATCAGTTAGGAGACTTGATATTAATAGCTGAAGATCGCTTGGCTATCCCCTTAATTCTTCGTTGCTTACGTACTGCCAGTCAAAAAACAATTGAAGAAGTAAGCCATGCCTGCGGTTTTAAAAGCAAGAATGCCTATGCCCAATATGAACAGGGTCGGCGTATGCCCGGCATCGAGCAGTTCAGCAAACTTCTGGAGATTTTAGGGGCGCAATTAAGGGTAAATCGAATTCACGAAACCAGATAAACCACAAACGACCCGCCCGTCTTTTCACGTCTGAAAGCCAATATCTTACCCGCCCGACGCAGTTCCGCCAGCTTCCCCTCCGTCATCTCAGGGAGTACCGACTTCATGTTCTGGGAATGCAGTCCTTTACCCGTAATCACCCGCACCGTCCGTATTCGTTGCTGGATGGACCGATTGATAAAATTCTCCAGTTCAAACATTGCCTCTGAGCCAGTCATGCCATGCAGATCAGTCTCACGTTGCGGATGAGGGTAGTCTTTGACAAGTTCGCCCGTATTTTTGAACTCAGCTTCTTCCGAAGGCCTTTTTTCCGCTAAAGCGGCCTCGATATCCTCCGGCCTGGTATATTCTTCCATCAGTGAGTCGAAAGACCCAGGTTTATTTGGCATATTTTTTCAGTAAATAATCATAGCACTTTTTTATGGCCAGTCCACGATGAGAAATCTCATTCTTCTCCTTTTTGCTCATGGCAGAATAAACCTTATTCTTACCGTCCGGCAAAAAAACTGACGACAGGGGAATGCCATGTTCTATTTTTGTCTGTGGTCTGTCCAGAATCTGTCCAACGCACTCCCCTCTGAATGTAATAGTTTCGGCACCGGTATGCGCGAAAGCGATGCAGGCCACAAATTCGGCACGGCGGTTTTTCTCCTTCGCCATCCTGTCTAAAAAGTGGGCCAGCCATTCCTCGTCACTGGCATTCGCGCCGGCCCCCCAGCGCCTCGTTTTTACCCCCAACTCATTATTCAGCGCGTCCACATGAATCCCGGAATCATCGGCAATGGCAGGCAGGCCGGTAAGCCGGCTGAAAAACTCAGCCTTCAAAATCGCGTTGGTCTCAAAACTGTCGCCATGTTCCTCCACATCTTCGGTAATCTTCTCATCATTCAGTGATACAAACTTAAAAGGCAGGTCCTCTAAAACCTCCATCAGTTCTTTGTACTTCCCGAAGTTGTGCGTGGCAATCAGTATTTTTTGCATGACCGTATTTTAACATAGATCCGAACTTGCTTTCTTTTGTACAAAATGTTAAAATTGTACAGAATCAAGCATTATGGAACAGGAATTTTTCTCCACGTCGGAAGCTCGCAAGCACCTGAGCGACCTTATCAATCAGGTCAAATACCAGGGTAAGTCGTTCAGTTTTGGTCGGCGGGGCAAGGCTGAAGCCATGCTGGTTCCCGTGCGGCCTCAAATCAAACCCGAAGCTCAACCCCAGGCTAAGTTCCAAACTCGCCCCAAACCTCTGCACGAGATTGTGGCCGAACGCAAAACGGAGCAAAATGCCTCTATCGATTACGGCTCAAGGCTTTTCGTCCACCTTTTCGAGTCGCTGGCCCGGAAATACGACTTAGGTCTGGTGATTCTTTTCGGTTCTCATGGCCGGAAAAAAACCAAGCCCGATAGCGACATTGATCTGGCGGTGAAAGGAGGAACTAAGCCTTTGAGCCGGCAAATGGAGCAGGAGCTTTTCAACGAACTGGTTCCGCTCTTTGAACGGGATGATATTGATTTGGTAAACCTGGATTTCACTCATGACGTAGTGCTCCGATACAACATTTTTTCAGAAGGCAAAATTCTTTTTGAAAAAGAAGAAGGCCTGTTCAGAAGACTGCTGGTTCACGCCTACTTTGAGTATCACGATTTTGAGCGTTATTTTAAGCGCAATGAAGAACTCCTCACCAAAAAAATTAATCGTTTAATTGAAGCCGCCAAATGAACCAATCTTATGAAAAACGACTCAGATACATAACTGAAGCGCTTGATGAAATGAAATATGCGCTTTCGGTTTACAGAAATGCGGGGAAAGATGCCAAATATTTTTATTACGCCGCTCAAAAAAAAGCGGAAGAAGTCATCGAAACGGCCATTACTCTCAATCAGGACCTGATTTATGAGCGGCTCGACCTAATGGCCAAGAGTTATTACAACAGCTTTACCGATTTGGATAAGCTCAACATACTTCCCATTGATGAACTTAAGAAACTGGCCTCAACGGCTGGTTTCCGAAATCGCCTGGCGCATGAATATACTAACCTTGATCCTCAAATTACCGTCGACAGCATGGAGTATATTCTAAAACTCTACCCCTTCTATCTCGAAGCCATGCAAACCTATTTAACGAAGTAGCTCTCTCAGTTCATCCGGCGCCAGTTTTACCATTTCATGCTGGCCCATTTTCGTCGATAAGATGAAGGTTACTTTCTGCCCCTCCATCTTTTTGTCTTTGTAGATCATTTCGATGATATTCCTAAGCTTCATTTTTTTGGGCATCTCCGTGGGCAGGCCGTGTTTTTTCAGCATTTCCGTAATCCGGTCGCCATGGGCTTTTGATTGTTTGCCGAGTTTTTGAGCAATCTTGTTGGCCAGTACCATGCCAATACTGATAGCCTCGCCATGGCTCAGTTTATAGCGGCTCATGTACTCAATGGCGTGGCCGAAAGTATGGCCGAAGTTCAGGACTTTTCGCAGTCCGCCCTCCTTCATATCCTCGTTGCACACCCGCACCTTGGTCGCGATGCTCTTTTCCAGAATCGGCCTGAAATCCGGCTTCTTCGCCATCAGGTCACCCTCTAAGCTCGCGTCCAGAATGGCCGCGTATTTAATAGCTTCTGCCATACCCGTTTTCATTTCACGTTCGGGCAGGGTTTTCAAAAATGCCTGATCGATCAGAACAGCCTCCGCGGGGTAAAAGGTTCCAATGATGTTTTTGGCGCCCAGGTTTACCCCCGTCTTTCCTCCAATCGCCGCGTCGATCATGCCCAGCAGGGTAGTGGGCATGGCAATAAAAGGCACGCCCCTCATATAAATCGAGGCCACAAAGCCGGCCAGATCGGTAATCATACCGCCGCCCAGCCCGATCACCACACTGTTTCGCGTAAAACCGTCTTCCAGTAAATCCTGGCAAAGCTGTTCGGCCACTTTCATTGTTTTCGAGCGCTCCCCCGGCTCCACCGCCACAATCATAGCTTCCGGCAGGCAGGTTCTTATTCGGTCATGAAAAATCGGCGCCACATTGCCATCGGTAATCACGGCGATCCTCGTTTCTTTATAATGCTCGTCTATATAACTTCGCAGTTTGCAGAAACCATCCTCCTCCATATATATTCTGGAGTTGCCATGCGGGGAACGAATGATGAAACAGTGCTGAAGTTTGCTCATTAAATAAATGGTTTTGCCTTTTCCATAAAAGCCTCAAGTGTGTAGAAAGTCAACGACTGTTTGCCGTCACACAGCGCTTCACAGGGGTTATTGTGTACTTCAATAATCAGTCCATGGGCGCCTGCCGCCAGGCTCGCGAGCCCAAGAGCCGGCACAATATCATATCGTCCCGCGGCATGAGACGGGTCGGCAATAATCGGCAGGTGTGAAATCTCCTTGATCAGGGCGAGCGAATTCAGGTCCAGAATATTCCGGGTCGATTGTTCAAAAGTCCGGATTCCCCGCTCGCAAAGCACTACCTGATCATTTCCGCCGGCCAGAATGTACTCGGCCGCCAGCAGAAACTCTTCCACCGTGGCGCTCATGCCGCGCTTCAGCAGTACGGGTTTTTTTACCTTCGAAACCGCCTTCAGCAGGTCAAAATTCTGCATATTCCGGGCGCCGATCTGCAGCATATCCACGTATTCCATAAACTCATCCAGGTACTCAGCTGACATAATTTCCGACACAATGGGCAGACCTACGCTATCGGCCGCCTTGCGGAGCATCTTCAGCCCCTCCACTCCATGCCCCTGAAAAGCGTAAGGCGAAGTCCGCGGCTTAAAAGCCCCGCCTCTCAGCATCTTCGCGCCGTGTGCTTTCACGCCTTTGGCAATAGTCATAATCTGCTCTTCGGATTCTACCGTGCAGGGGCCGGCAATGATGACAGCCGGATTTGCCCCTCCGAATTTCACACTTCCCGCAACTTCCACCACCGTGTCATCAATCTTATATTCCCGGCTGACTTTTTTGTAAGGTTTGCTGACAGCCAGTATTTCCTTTACTCCCGGCAAACGGATCACATTGCCCTCCTCCAATTGTGTCTTGTCGCCGAGCACCCCGATGGCGACGCGGGTGGTTCCGTGCATGACCTCGGTGTTAAGGCCGTGCTCTTTGATTACTTTAACAACATGGTCCACCATCTCGCGGGTGGCGGTGTTCTGCATTACGATAATCATGGGCTAATTTTAGTTATGTAATTAAAAACCCCGCCTGGGCGGAGCGTTATTTTCATTGGATTATGCAAACAACGACCGCCTAGCGGACTTGGCAATAAAAACCGAAGTAAAAAATGTTTGATTGCATAACAAATTCACTATATCGCTTTATGTCGTGAAGTCAAATTCTATAATATGTGGATTGCGCAATTCTGTCTTCTGTCGTGACGCATACAAAGAATGACGCTCCCGTCTTCCTCCTCCAGGTCATTAGCAAATTTCACCCATACAGGTGCATTCTAATACCTATCCATCACTACCTCTGTGGGTGAAATTTGCGGGTAACCACAGGGGGTATACCCTGAACCCCAAGCGCAGAAAACAGAATTTCGCAAGCCCCGCCCGCAAATTTATTGCATTACTAATAAAAATATGTTATAATGACATGAATAATATTTTCACTATGGGCAATCAGGAAACATTAAAACAAAGGGACGTGCATGAACTGGCAAATAATGATCCAAATCAAATCATGATGAGGCAAATGGGGCTGAAAGATATCCGCGTCAGGCCAATTATCGGGCCAATTGAAGGGTCACGCGCGGAATATGATGCCAAAATTGCCGGCCAGGGCTATCAGCTGATTTTTAAAAGGCGCGACGATGAGGTTGAAATATTGGCAGTTCGGCATTCAGACTCAGAAATGTTCAGTGAAATAATCGACAGTGAGATGGAGCTTCACATTAAACGTGAGCAAGTGTACAAAATTTTGAAGAAAACCCCTGTGGAGAAGCTCAGGCAAGTCGCGGAAAGCATTGGAATGACCATTGCGGAAATCGATAAGATCGATAAGAAAAAATTGAGGGCGGGTATAACGAGAGGTATAGAGGATATATTGGACGATGAGGCTGGAGGAGATGTTGAGGTGAATCTTAATAAAACAGCTAAAATTCTGGGGCTGGAATTTGGAAACCGTCTTGAAATGGCGCTTCGGAGTGTTTGTATGCAGATTGACGAAAAGCACTTCGATGAAAAAGCTGATGCCGAGTTCGAAAAAGCAAAAGCGATGGCCAAGAAGCCAACAACAGCCGAAGTTGTTAAAGAAATTGTCACTAATCAGATAGCGCCTCAGGTGGCCCTCCTGGCGCTAAGCGGTTTGATACCGGGAGCCGTAGCCCCGGAACCTGGTGACGCAGACTTAAATACAAAATTACCCCAGCAAAGTGCTAACGCGCAACGGGCTGCGGAGTGGAATAAAGCGGTAAAAGAAGCCGGAGAACAGGCAAAAGGTTGGCAATTTTCCAAGGGCTTAGAGGCCACCGCGAAATTACAGCAAAACTGGAGCTGGGAGTATGTATCTCAAATAGATCCCGGCAAAACCCAGGATGCCGTAACGGATATGATGAAAAAGCATGGACTGAAAAATCCTAACATCACCTATACGCCGGAAGCCATGAAAGTATATCACTTTACTCACGAGAACCGATCGGTAGAATTTACAATTTTGCCCGGAGGTACAATTGTATATACGGCCCTGTCTGAGTTGCCGCCCATCAAAGAACCCGCCATGGGTTTCGCCATTGCCATTGCCGATTTCAAAAAGGGGAGTTTTCAGGCGGATAGTCTGGAAGACGCCATTGTGAAAGTGAAAGGAATGGCAAAGCTACCATTGGATGAAGGCAAAAAATTTATGTACAGCAGCTTGCCGGGAATAAGACCACTCGAAGTTACAAGTGCTACAGAATTACAGGAATATGCCCTGCCTTATCCGATTTTGATAAATCTTCCGACAGAAGGTCCCGGCATAGCGATGCCTCTGGAGCCCAGTCAATTCAGGGCCTTCCAGTACATACCTCTCAGTCCGCAGGCATTGGTTCCCATCGTTACCTTCCCCAAATGGTATAAAATCGGCAAAGAGCAGGAACAAAGAGTTACTGAGGCAAGTGAACAACCGGTGGAGCCAAAACCAGATACTAAGTACTATTTAGCTCGCTGATTTCAGTTCCAGAAATATGTTTTTTGCCGTGATATAATGAATCAC
>JAZDNJ010000075.1:0-7696 GCA_043800105.1 Patescibacteria group bacterium | reverse complement strand
AAATCTCTTGGCGAAATACCCCGTCCTGTTACTACAGGTGCAAAAGAAACGCTGAAAATCCGCACCCAGAAAGAAATTTTCGGAACAAAAGAATGCCAGGAATGGTATATAAATGCCGTCAAAGAAGCCATCGAAAAACTTAATCCGGACAAACTCTACGAATTTATTAAGGCGCACGGGATTTACAACAAAGAAGGTTTCAGCCGGTGGAACAATGAATTCGCCGCTCTGCTCAGTCTGAATGTGCCTGAGAAGTACCGTGGTAGCAGTGCTGAGATGACAAACCGCCGCATAACCGCCGCCACCCAGCACGTGCTGGTTGAATATTACAACAACGACGTTTTTCAGCTGACAGTCAAAAAAGTAAACCCCTGGATCTGGATTGACGGCTGGTACGGCCCCTACACAAACTCGGTGATGGGGGATTACTGGAATACTGTTCACGGCCCCGCGCGTCCCGAAAACGCCCCTCTGGGGCGTTCTGATCTGGGCCGGAGCTACCCGCCGGGCGGTTCCAGCCAAAAAACCTACGCCGCGGCAATGGCCTGGCTGACTACTCAGCTGACTGGGTCCACAAGAGATACGGTTAAGCCGCAAGAAAATGTGCCGGCTGAAAAACAACTGGCTAAAAAAGTCAGTTCCGCGCCGGAAGCCATAACAGACCTGGTGATCAGACACCATGAGGTCAAAAAAAATCAAAATCTCAAAAGTGCTTTAAAAGAAGCTTATTACAGTACTTATTCCGATACATCCAAAGCAAAAGATCTGTCCGAAAAAGCCCTCAACGCGATCCCATCCAATAAAACCGCGGAGCTAAATAAACAGGTACAAAAAGGCGATCTTCTTAAAATTACAACGGCAGGCCTTTTGCAGGTGCTGGGGCCCCGTAATGTTTCAAAATATGAAATCCAGATGGAAAAACCAAAACACGCATAATAACTTACTTATATCATGAATATTTATTGTTTTTCATCCGAAGATTTCCGGCCAAAAAGGCTGGTACTGGTATATGAAAGCCCATGGAGCGCGCCCGCTTCGTCGGCGGAAACTCCGCCAGCAGGCACGGATACCAAAAGGGAAATATACGGCGTTAAGGCGGACTTGGCAGAACGAGTAAGAGGACAATACGAAAGCAAGAAAACTGCAGTCGTGCAATTTATTGAGGGGCGGCAGGATTATTCTCCTTCATCCTGGCAACAGTGGAACAAAGAATTTGCCAAAAGTATGCCGGTGGAAGGAGTGGATCCCAGAACTCAGGTCAGAGCTCTTCAGCAGGTGGTTTTTGAAGCTTTGGAGCTGACCGGCGACCCAGACGCCGTCATCGACGGTAAGCTGGGTCCTTACACGCTGGCCGCGCTGGCCAGATACGCGAGATTATCTTCGGAAAAAATGGCTAAAATTGCAGTTCCGAATGCTGACGCGAATACGAGACTTTTCGCAAAAGTCGAAGAAATCCCTGCCATAACAGCCTACGATGCCGGAAAAGAAAAGATGGGAAGTAAAGACTATGCCGGTGCCCTTACAGACTTCCAGGCAGCGGAAGCAAGCCATCCGGGCACGAAGCCAAAGTACAACATTGCTGTCTGTCTGGATAAACTGAATCGTCATTCAGAAGCGCTTGCGGCTTACAGAGCCTTCATCTATTCCGAACCGGACGCTGAAAAATTTAAAACACAAATAGCTAAAGCCACTAAGCGAATCGGAAAACTTGAAAAGACAATATCGATGTGGACAGCGCTTGATGATGCTAAAAAAAAGAACCCTAATCTGGACGTTGATAATTCATATGTGGTTAAGGTAGATGATCACTATGAAGTACGGACATGGTTACCAGTCACAGCAGGAGTCCCTGATGTGCAGAGGGCTAACAGAGAAAGTTTGAACTCTCAGAAAGCCGGTGAAACGATAACATTGAATATTGATGGAGTTCCAGTGAAAATGACCCGTATTCGCGTTGGTGTATTTACAGTTGAAGGTATACAAGGGGAATGGGATATGCCGACAATGTATCAAAAGGCGATCGAAGCGGCAGCACAAAAAAGGCTGGCTGAAAAACCAAAAGGGACACCAGCATCTAAAGTGCCCTTAAAGCCAGCGCCACAGGCTCCAGTTGCATCAGCTCTCACAGGGCAACAGGTGCGAGAAATATTTACTGGAACTACACAAGAACCGCAAGATATCCCTGCTACATGGAATAGGATTCTTCAAGGGGAAATATCAGTGCCGCCTCAACTTAATCCGAGCAACAAACCAAACCCGGAGAAGTCATTTAAGGATGCAGCAACATTAAGAGCTTACTATTTAAGTCCTCTAACCAAACCACACGCCCCAGTCAGCCCAGCAGAGACAGAACAACCCCCTGCAGGTCCAGCAGGCCCCACAGGCCCCATCAGTCCAGCAGGCCTACCAGGCCCGGAAACCCCTCAGCCGATTGCAATGGCGGATACAACACAACCTAGTGCTTTCGAATAATTGATCATCTTATTTTCGTTTTCATGCTCCGCTCCGTTAAATCCCAGATCATCCTCGCCACTTCGCTCATCAGCTTTTTCTATTAAACTTCAGGCCGCCTATATCTTCAAGAAAAGTAATTGTCGCGTCGACGGACAGATTTTTTGTGTTAAATAAAGTAACAGCCTCGCCAAATCGATTTAATAGAGGAGTCAGGACTTCACCAGCTATTGACTAGTGACCAAATGTTTACTAAAATAAATCCATGTGATACCCTGATAGGGTAGTATTATTCATCCAATACGATTATGACCAAAAAGGATCATTCCATAGTGCTTTTCCACGAAAAACAAGTTCGTCGGCATTGGGACGAAGCAAAAGAACTTTGGTATTTCTCTGTTGTGGATATTATTCAAGCGTTAATTCAGCAGGCTGATTATCAAATTGCCAGAAAGTATTGGAATAAGCTCAAAGAAAGGCTTAAAAAGGAAGGAAACGAGTCGGTGTCAAATTGTCACCAACTGAAATTTGAGGCAGCGGATGGAAAATTTTACTTCACTGACGTTGCTAATGTGGAGACGATTTTACGTTTAGTCCAATCAGTACCAAGTCCGAAAGCTGAACCGTTCAAATTATGGCTCGCGAAAGTAGGATATGAACGAATGCAGGAGATGAGTGATCCAGAAAAAGCTTTGATTCGCAGTCGTGAATATTGGCAAAAACAGGGCAGAAGCGAAAAATGGATACAGCAAAGAATGACAGGACAAGAAACGAGGAATAAGCTTACTGATTATTGGAGCGAACATGGCGTGAAAAAAGGCGGGGAATTTGCGATACTTACAAACCTTATTCATAAGGAGTGGAGTGATTTATCAGTGAAAAATCACAAAAGTTTGAAAGGTTTAAAAACTCAAAATCTTCGGGATCATATGAGCGAAGAAGAATTGATTTTTTCCGCTTTGGCAGAGCTTTCCACCAGAAAGATTGCCGAAACAGATAAGGCCGAAGGCCTGGGGGCCAACAAAATTCCCGCAAAAAAGGGCGGGAAAATCGCCAAAGACGCGCGAACTGCATTGGAAGAAAAAATCGGAAAAAGCGTGGTTACCGGCGAAAACTTTTTATCGTCGTCTAAAAATAAAAAGTCTTTAACCGAATCATCGCGATACTGGGAGCGACGGCGTAACTGTGTTTGAGCATCGGACAAACAAAAGAGATAACCGATTTAGTGAACAAATGTTTACTTTTTTGAGCTTATACGATATACTGGAGATAATTTAATTCTTCAGGAGTAATTATATGAATAAAAAAGACAATTCCATAGTGCTTTTCCACGAAAAACAAGTTCGTCGGTATTGGGACGAAGAAAAAGAACTTTGGTATTTCTCGGTTGTGGATGTGATAGCTATTTTAACAGACAGCGCCAATCCTCAGGTTTATTGGAGGGTCTTAAAAAAACGGCTTCTTGATGAGGGCTCAGATGAAACCGTTACAAAATGTAACGCTTTGAAAATGGAAGCTCAAGACGGAAAAATGAGGATAACAGATGCGGCCGATACAGAAACTCTTTTAAGACTCATTCAGTCAGTCCCGTCGCCAAAGGCTGAACCTTTTAAGCTATGGCTGGCAAAAGTCGGCTACGAGCGAATCGAAGAAACCGAAGACCCGGAATTAGCTATGGAACGGGCGATGCGAACTTATCTCAAAAAAGGATATTCCAGAGACTGGATAAATCAGAGGCTTAAAAGTATTGAGATCAGAAAAGAGCTCACGGACGAATGGAGGGAAAGAGGTATGAAAGAAGGTTTAGAATATGCCATTTTAACTGATGAGATCACGAAAGCCTGGGCCGGAAAAACGGTAAAACACTATAAGCAGCTTAAAGGTCTTAAAAAGCAAAACCTGAGGGATAACATGACTAATCTCGAACTCGTACTCAGCATGCTCGCCGAAGTCTCGACGACAGAAATATCAAAAAAACAGAAGCCAAAAGGAATTGTGGAGAATAAAAAAGTTGCCAAAAAAGGCGGAAAAGCGGCAAAACAGGCAAGAATAGAAATCGAAAAGCAGACGGGGGAAAGCATTATTTCTCCGCAAAACGCGAGGCATTTACAAAATAAGGATAAGAAAGAAATGCGGTAGGCCCGGCAAAAGACGTTTGCGATTTTGGCTAAAGAATGCTATAATTATAAGATTATTTTGTGATTATTGAGTATTTTCAATAACCGATAAGTAGTAAACAAAATGCTCCGCTCCGTTAAATCGCAAATCATTCTGGCCACTTCGCTCATTATCATCGCGATACTGGGAGCGACGGCGTATCTTGTTATCGACCAGAAAACCCGTGAAATCAATCAGGATATCTTTACCAAAGCGGTCAGTTTTGCCGAACTGACGAACGAACGGATCGTCACGAATTACGAGAACAATTATCAGCAGGGAGCTTTTGCCAATTTCGACCGCGAAATGGCGGACATCTACAGTCTGAATGAGGATATCACAAGCGTGAGTATCTACAATTACAACGGTAAAGCGCTCTACGAAGCGAAAGCGAAAGGGGATTTAAGCGGTGAGGATCTTGAACGGGCCCAGGCGGTATATCCGTCCGTCAACACCACAAAGGGCAGGGTGGTTTATCTGGAAAAGACTGATGCAGGACTGCGCTTTGCCAATTTCAACGGTCAGCAGATCAACCCTGTCAGCGACAGGGAGCAGATAGAAAATGTGGTATATCCTTTCCGCGACCAGAACAACATCACCCGCAGTTATTCCCTGATCTACGGAGTCAGCTACGACGCTCTTCTTCAGAGGGTTAAAGACACAGCCATCCGCATCATTGTGATCGCAATAATCGGTGTGATGATCGCTCTGTTCATCGGTTATCTGGTAGCCTATGGCATCACCAGCCCGATCAAAACCCTGACCGAAGGCGCCGCCCAAATCGGACGCGGAGATCTGAAAACCCGTATCCCTATCAAATCCAAAAGTGAAGTAGGCATGCTGGCGTCTGTGTTTAACAAAATGGCGGCCGATCTGGAAGTCAGTACAAAAGCCATGATCGAACACGAAAAGACGGCCAAAGAGCTTGAACTCGCGGCCAAAATCCAGAAGGAATTACTGCCCAAAACACTGCCCACAATCGAAAACCTGGACATTGCCGCCAGCTTAAGCGCGGCCACCGAAGTCGGAGGCGATTGCTATGATTTTATCGTGAAGGAAAAAGACGGCAACCTGCTCTTTTACGTTGCCGACGTTACTGGGCATGGGGTAGGCGCCGGGCTTGTTTCCGCAATCAACAACGCGCTGATTCCCACGCTCATGGATTACTGCAACAGCACCGAGGAACTGGTCGTCAATCTGAACAGGATTCTGAAGATGAAGACGGCTCCAAATATCTTTGTCACTTCCGTTATCGCCCTTTGGGAAACCAAAAAAGGCATTCTTCAGTTCACGCAGGCCGGCCACGACCCGATTCTGCATTACCGGTCTGAAGACGACGCGGTCACAGAGCTCGCCCACGGAGGTTTCGCCATGGGATTGATCGATGATATCAGGTCTAAAATTAAGACCGAGGAAGTGAAAACCGGAAAAGACGATGTTTTTGTACTTTATACCGATGGTATTCCGGAGGCCTGGAAAAATGAGAAGGAAAACTTCGGCATGGATCGTCTGAAGGAATCGATCAAAACGCACTCCAAAGGCAAAACCGCACAGCAGATCCACGATGGTATACTCAAAGACGTCCGCGACTTTATGGGCGACTTCCCTCAGGCCGACGACATCACTTTGCTTGTTGTAAAAAGAACACAGTAGATTTTTGCATTTTGAATCAAAAATTAATCATCAACCATTAACCATTATTTAAAGTCATGTTTAAAAACATAAAAAAATTATCAGAATTCTCACCGCTGAGTGAGAGGCTTGTGTATGAAAGTGACAGTAGCACAGCGTCAGCACCGGAGGCTCTAGGGCGTGCGGAAACTCCGGAGGAAAAAGCCATAAAAGCGCGGGAGTCGCTTATGCATGATCTGGACTTCACTCAGGCGGAAAAACTCATCACCCTCATCACGGAAGGCGCGGAATACAAAATGGGAGACTGGATAGCCCTGAATAAGAAGTTCGCGCAGGAATTTGCCAAAGAGGGCGTCGGCGAAAACGCGGCGGAAAGGCTCCTTAAACACTACCAAAAGCAGGTTTTTACGGAGCTTCATCTTGAAGGCGACCCCATGGCGGGAATTGACGGAAAGCTGGGGTCATACACGCTTTATGCTTTCGCGCTTTATTTCAACCTGAAAAGGCCTAAAGTGCGGGTGCCGTACGGCAATCCGCGGCTGGAAAAACTGGTAAATAAAGACACCGACGAGGCATTTGAGGCCTACAAAAAATTCCCCTTTGCCAAAAATGTGAAGAAATCTGATTTCGCGGAAATTTACGCGTCAATTAAATCAAGTACATCCTCTTTCCGTACAGAGCCAGAAGCGCTGGGCGACTGGGCGCTCGCCTTATGGGAATCCGGATATGCCGGAAGGAAGGAAAGAAAAATAGGATTTCCCACGATTCTGGGTATTGACTCGGCCAAGTATCCGTACGCGTATGGCAACATGGAACTCGTCATTTTGCCGGAGGGGCAGAGTCCGATTTTTGTGGATAAGAACGGAAAACTGTTTTCCTACGATGAGGGAACAAAAGAGCTAAAGCCGCGGGTTGCTCCTGTGGTTTTCGGAAATCCATTTGAGGAAGAGGGGCAAGAGCAAACTTCGCCTGCCGAACCCACCAAAGTGCCTGTACCCGCGCCAGTGCCATCGGCACCGGAAACACTTCCGACTGATCCTGCCTCAGTAGCCAAAGCTGCCTACATTGCCGGCGAAAAAAAAATGAATAATCAGCAATACGAGAGTGCCATGGCGAAATTTAAAAAGGCGGACGGTCTTTATCCGGGAAGCAGGCCGAAATATCAGATCGCGTTCTGTCTCGATAAGATGGCCCGTTATGACGAGGCGCTCGCGGCCTATAAGGTCTTTATTGATTCTAATCCGGACGCTGAAAAATATAAGACAGAAATAGCTGAGGCAAATAAGCGCATCACAGAAATCACAGAGCAATTGGGACCTCCCGCGGTGGCGGTAGCGGAGTCGGGCGGAACTGCACCCCCCCCCTCCGGCGGAAGAATCTGAACTGCCACCAGTCAAACCAACAATACGGCCTGTACGGAGGACGTTATTGGCGAAACATGCCGATATCGATAAAA
>JAZDNJ010000072.1:0-3341 GCA_043800105.1 Patescibacteria group bacterium | reverse complement strand
CCGGCTGAAATCAAAATCCCGCCCCTGGTCCATCCCATCCCATTTGTCGCTCCACCACTCGCCAATACTGTAAATCGGATATGGACTGGAAGAATGATAAATCGAAATCAACTTCCCTCCCGAAAGCGTGCTGGTTCTATTGTAAAGAGTCCGTTCATTCCGGAAACACAGCCTTTTCTGCAACCGGCAATCCGGGCACAGCGTAGGCTCCGGCGCATCGAACTTTTTGTAAAACTCCCGATCGGCAGGGCGGATATCAAATGATTGATGACATAAGGAGCAAATCATAACGCTATTCTATAACCATGTGGCTCATTTTACCATTCGTCCGTTTTTTATGCTCTTTGAGCCATTCCGGTACGTCCCATCCATCTTCAAAGCGTACTTTTGAGGGATTGAAAAGGACTTTATCGGGTGTAAAAACAGCGCCATTCATGGCAATGTAAATGCCTGACAAAGAGTGGAGCAGGGTAGCCATGGCAAAACCCAGATTAAAAGTTGCATCACTTTGATAAAAATGTCTCAGTGGCGTGGAAGCTCCCATTAAAACAATGGTTTTCCCTTGGAGGTGGGATTCGTTTTTTTGCAAGAATTGTGCAGTTTCCACCATGCGGTAAGTTCCGTGCACTATCAAAAAGCGGTTGGAGGGACTTTGTTCAATAGCATTCAGAATTTTTATACGGTCGTTCTCCGTCATCTGCCTACTGTCTTTGAGCGGTGGCACACTTTTAAAGTTACAATCAACCTGCAAATTCAATGAATTGAGATATTTTTGAACGACGCTTTTTCGAGCAGGCTTCATTCCATCTATCATAGGGTCAAACTCAAAATCAATGGTGCCGCCTGTAAGGATAATGGTGAGGGTTTGAGGGGCCATAAATATTGTTGATTAATTATTAAAAATCTTCGCCGGATTGACCAACGGTCAGTTCGCCAGCGTAACTTTTGCCTGTCATTTCCCGTCCAATTTCATCCAATGGTAAGCCTGGTTGATTGCCCATAATGTGCATCAGTTTTACTGTCGCTGCTGAAGTCGTCATGTCCCCCACATTTCTAACGCCAGCATTTCTGGCTGCAATGGCGTCTTCATCGTGCCCTTGCATGCTTGGCGCAATACCTGATTCAGCGCAGGCGGAACTGACGAATACTGGATAGCCCGCTTGAACATAGCGTGCAATCACTGGTACCATTTCTTTTGGAACAGCGCCAGATCCGTATACCTCCAAAATTAGGCCGACGTCTGTTCTTCTTTCCACAATGGCATTAATAGCATCAGCGTTCATACCCGGCTGCAATTTGATTGCCGTAACATGCGGACTAAAGTGGGGTGCAAAAACCAATTCATGTTTGCGCTTTCCTTCCCTTCGCCGTGCCCCAGGACGCAGTTCAATTCCTCCAGCGGTCAAATAACCTAGTGGCCCTGTTACCCGTGCTTCAAAAACATCCAAACGATTATCATTCTTTTTGGTTACTCGTGTTCCTCTGAAGATTTGGCCATCGGCATAAGCGACACATTCAGCAAGATCACCATTGGCTGCTATTTCCATGGCTCCGGTAAGGTTTGGCAAACCATCGCTCCCCGGATGACCCAAAATTGGGATCTGAGAAGCAGTAAGAACCACAGGAATAGCGGTTTTTTGGAGCGCATACCCGCTTGCAGCCGCTGAATATTCCAGCGTATGGGTACCATGCCCAAATACCGCTCCTTCAATTTGGTCGTACATGGTTTGTACTGTTGCACCCATTGCGGTCCAAAGAGAGGGTTTGACTTCCTTTGAATCCGTTTGGGCTAAGAAAATACCAATGATGTTATATCGCCTTCGGATGCCGGCGATCAGATCTGCAATTTCCATAACCCTTGGAATATCAATGGCTCCTTCAAAAGTAAGAGCCCCTGACTGGCCTGGAACCATCATAAGCGTTCCGCCGGTGTGACCATACATAATGGTGGGTTTTGAAAGATCGGGTCTTTCTTCCTGAAATTTTATTTCGGGAACGTAGGAGCCAAACAGCTTAGCATCAACCCCACGCCGATCAGCCATCTGAAGAAAGGTTCTTTGACCTTCGGTTAGATCACTTAATACAGGAACTTCAGACATAAATTTAAAATTAAAAATTAAATGGAGATTATGATAGGCTTTGTTTAAATAACGATCAATGATCTATGGGCAAATCAAATGTCTTGCCTTTAGAGTGAAAATTTGATAAACTTAGATAAAATATTCATAAAACTGCCCACGAATTATGGGCAACAACCATGATTACCGATGTTCTAAAAAAACTGGGGTTGGATAAAAAAGAGTCCGAACTATTCGTGACACTTTTGCAGCTTGGACCCACGCGGGCGAGCACGCTGGCGTATCGGGTGCATTTGCCGCGAACTACCACTCAAAACATTCTGACTCGCCTTGAGAAGGAAGGATTCGTGACTAAATCTATTGAAAAAAATGTATTCCTGTTTGCGGCGGTGCATCCGGACAACCTGCCCCAGATGATGGAGATGAAAAAGCGGGAGGCGGTGAGCAATTATAATCTGTTTATAGAAGAGGCAAAGCGAATGGCGCCGCAACTGATTAGAATGATGAAATCAGGAAAAAATCTCCCGAACGTTCGTTTTTACCAGGGACGCGAGGCGGCGCGAACCGTGCTTTTTGATACACTCACCTCCAAAACCGAGTTAAAGGACATTGTGAACATCGACGCCATGTTCGAACACATGCAAGATATTAATGACGAGTATGTGGCGGAACGTGAAAAAACCAAAGTAACCAAGCGCAGTTTGCTCCTGGACACGCCCTTTGCGCGGAAGACGTACGAAGGTGGCGGATATTCGCCTAAATCTCACAAAGGATATAAGTGGATTAGTTCGGCGCTTTATCCTTTTGCCCTGGAAATGAACATTTATGATGGCAAGGTGTCTTACATCACCTACGTGGAGAATGATTTTGTGGGCGTCATCATCGAAAATGAGCACATTTACCGCATGCACGACAGTATGTGGAATTTGATTTGGGATTTATTGCCGGCGCCGAAAAAGGCTTGATCATTGAGGATGAGCTATAGTATAATGTAATTAGTTACATAGTTTAATACATATCTAATTACATTATGATTCCCACTGTAGCAGGAGTATCTGATCTGCAAAGGCGCGGCAAAGAAGTGCTTGCTCCCATTAAAGGAGGTGGAGATGAAGTAGTTCTTTTGAGCGATCGCAATCATGTGTTTGGTGCGATCATGAGTATCGACCACTACAAGGCTCTATTGAGCTTGGCGAGCGCGCAGGAAGATGATTTTTGGACAAGGGTATCAGAAAAAAATCTCGATTTCTGGATGGATCCTAG
>JAZDNJ010000071.1:0-7118 GCA_043800105.1 Patescibacteria group bacterium | reverse complement strand
TTTACCCAGATCACCTGTAATGTCAGGGGGTTTTCCCTCATTTATTTTTGTTTTTTGCCTGCTCTGAATAAATATAGCAAAAAGCCCAGTCAGGTACAAGAAAATGGATTACAAATTATAATCTCAGTTGATTTGGCGCGTTTTCGATCATAATCAGGCTCGACTTAAACTTATGGGGTTCATACGCCACCACTCGCACCATTTCAATATGTGGAAACTTCAGTTTCAGCGCTTCAGTATCTACTTGCTGGTCGTAGCCAAAACCCAGCACATGAGGTTTATGTTCATGAAGCACCTTAAGAAAATCTTTCTTATGCCCCAGTATCACGCGGTCCGGAATGCCGGTTTTCAAAATGGCCTGCAGCCGTTCTTCCTCGCTAAAATGCGGACGCCTGCCCTTGAGCCGTTCCACACTGGTATCCCGGGCAATCACAATAATCAGCTCATCCCCAAGCTTCCTGAGTTCGCGCAGGTAAAAAAGATGGCCCGGATGGACCCGGTCAAAAGTGCCAAAGCCCATCACTAAGCGTTTCTGCTTTACGGCCATAGATTATCTCTTAGTTCGCATTCCCGAAAAACGGTCCCGAAAAGAGCTGGCGGCGGCGAAACAATCCTTGATCCGCTGGTTATCGGGATCCAGCTGCATGGCTTTCTTTAAAAGCTCAATGGACTTATCAAAATTCTTCATCTGCATATAGCAGATTCCCAAATCGCACAGGGTCAGCGCGTTTTCGGGGTCAAGGTTTAGCGACCGCTCAAGAATAACAACACCCTGAGTTCGTTTGTTGGAATTAAAAAGAGCCCAGCCCAGACAGCGCAGGATTTCCGGATTATTGGAATGGATACTGTTGGAGCTTTTTAAGTAGCTGATCGCCTTTGGCCATTCCTGCTTCTGCGAATGAATAAAGCCAAGAATATATTTGGCCGTGTAACTTTTTTCGTTCAGCTTAAGCGCGTGATGGCAGGCTTTTTCTGCCTTGTCGTATTTATCCAGACTCACATAATTATCAGCGATTTCCTCCAGCGCTTCCACGCAGTTGGGATCCTGAAAAAGGAGCCTCTCAGCTTCCAGAATAGATTTATCATGTTCGCCCATAAGTTTTAGTTCCTCAATGCTATTGAGGGCTTCAGCAATGTGCTGTGGAAATTGATGGTCGTCTTTTTTTGCCATAGAGGGTTCTTAATGCTCAAATCATTTTACCTTATTCTTAGATTTTTTTCAACAAAAATTTCGCTTACAAAAAAGCATTATTCGCCGCAATAAGCCCTTCGGCCTTTCCGGTATCAAAACGTTCGCCTTCAATATGGTAGGCCCATATGCCTTCTTTTTCGCTTAGCTTTATAAAGCCGTCGATCAGCCTAATTTCATTTCCCTTGCTGGCAGAGCCAAGGCGGATGGCCTCAAAAATACTGGCCGGACAAACAAATTTCCCAATCACGCCAAAATCGCTGGGAGCTTCATGTGCTTCAGGTTTTTCAACGAGTCCCTCCACCTTGTAAAGGCGACCTTTCTTTTCACCGGGACTGATCACTCCGTAAGACGAAATATATTCTTTGGGAACCTTCTCCACCGCCATCACCACTTCTCCCGTAAACTGGTCGATCAGCTGCCGAATGGCCGGAACCCCATGCTTCACGATGTCATCCCCAAAAAGCACGGCAAAAGGTTCTCCGCCGACAAGTTCCTCGGCCTGCAATATCGCGTGACCATCGCCCAGAGGGTCATTCTGATACACGTAGCTGAACTTGGCCATGCCGTGGATGGGGCGGATTTTTTCGGCAATATCGTGCTTGCCGCGCTGTTCCAAAATAGCTTCCAGTTCCGGGTGATGTGAAAAATGCTGGCGGATCAGTTCCTTGTCGGGGGATATCACAAAAATAATCTCCTCGATACCGCTGGCCACCGCCTCTTCCACCAGATACTGAATTACCGGCTTGTCGACGATCGGCAAAAGTTCTTTGGGTACCACTTTAGTCGCCGGCATAAACCGCGTCCCCATTCCCGCCACCGGTAATACCGCTTTTCGGATTTTCATTACAGTACTTAGTCGTTAGTCCCTAGTCCTTAGTCCTTATCTTAACAATCCGCATATGCACAGTCGGCTTTTTTGGTATACGGACATACAGAATATGATTCTTCTGAGTCGCTTCAATCTGGTTAGTGTCCGCGTGCAGCGGCAGAATAACGCTTCGGGAAAATTCTCCCCAGAAGCATTCCTGCGCGTAATAGTCCACCCCTCTCAGCTGAGTGACTTCCGGATCCATCGCGCGCTGGCCTTTAATGGTAAGCACGTCATTGTTTATGACAATCTCGACTTCTTCAATATTGACGCCCGCCAGAGGAGCCACAATGCGGATTTCGTTTTTGTTCTCAAGAACGTCCACAGGCAGCTGGCCAAAACTGTCCGGTTGGGAGATCTCAGATGCAGTGGCCGGCACGTCAGCACCGATCTTAATCGTTTTGGCCGGCAGAATTTTTGTAGCGAACGGAGTCTTCATGATTAGATTTTAAAACTATTTTTTTCCGGAGGCCACCTTTTTCTTTGGAGCGACCTTTTTGTTCTCAAAAAACGCGTTGAATTCCTCTTTGGAAAGAACTTCCTTTTTAAGCAGAACCTGAGCAATCTTTTCAAGAAGGTCTTTGTTGTCACTCAGAATTTTGTTGGTGCGCTCCTGAGCTTCGTGAATGATTTTGGAAACGGCGTCGTCGATTTTGGAAGCCACCGCTTCGCTGTAATTAGCCTTGGTGCCGAACTCGGCTCCTATAAAACTGGCGGCGCTCTGATCGCCGTAAATAACGGGCCCCAACTCACTCATTCCATAGTCCATGACCATATGCCTCGCGATATCAGTGGCGCGTTTAAGGTCACTGCTGGCTCCCGTGGTCACTTCGCCGAAAATAAGTTTCTCGGCCGCGTGCCCGCCGATCAGTGAGCAGAGCTCGTCTTTGAATTTGGAAACGGATTTTAAGTGCTTATCCTCTTCCGGCAGAAACCAGGTAACGCCGAGAGCCATACCGCGCGGAATAATCGAAACCTTTTCGACAGGATCACAGCCGGGCAGAATTTTGCCCACCAGCGCGTGGCCCACCTCATGGTAGGCGGTAATCTTCTTTTCTTCTTCGTTCAGGCGGCGACTCTTTCTTTCGGGGCCCAGTCCGACTTTTTCGATGGAGTTGTCCAGGTCTTCCGCCTTTACTTTTTCACGGTTGTTCTTGGCCGCCAGAATGGCCGCCTCATTTAAAAGATTTTCCAGATCCGCGCCCGAAAAACCGGGGGTCTTCTGGGCCACTTTTTTCAGATTCACGTCTTTGTCCATCGGCTTGTTGCGGGCGTGCACTTCTAAAATCGCTTCGCGTTCGATCAGGTTGGGCATATCGATGATAACGCGGCGGTCAAAACGGCCGGGGCGCATAAGAGCCGCGTCAAGTACGTCGGGTCGGTTGGTGGCCGCCACCACAATAACATTCGTGTCCTTCTCAAAACCGTCCATCTCGGTAAGAATCTGGTTTAAGGTTTGCTCGCGTTCATCGTGACCGCCGCCCAGTCCGAAGCCACGCTGACGGCCCACCGCGTCGATTTCATCGATGAAAATAATGCAGGGCGCGTTGTGTTTAGCCTTCTGAAATAAATCACGCACACGGCTGGCGCCCACGCCCACAAACATTTCCACAAACTCGGAACCCGAAATACTGAAAAACGGCACATTGGCTTCGCCGGCGACCGCGCGGGCCAGTAAGGTTTTACCTGTTCCCGGCGCTCCGACCAGCATCACGCCACGGGGAATTTTGGCGCCGATGGCCGTGTATTTTTTGGGGTGTTTCAGAAAATCCACTACCTCCACCAGCTCCTCTTTAGCTTCGTCCATACCGGCCACATCCTTAAAAGTGGTACGGTCTTTGCCGTTTTTGGAATACACGCGGGCCTGTGACTTGCCGAAAGAAAAAGCGCTGCTGGCCCCCTTGCCAAGCTGCTTGGCCATAAACACAATCAGCGCGATAAACAAAATGACAGGGAGCCAGTTGGAAAGCAGGCCCATCCAGAAGGCTGCCTTTTCGGTGCTGACCACGGTGACGGGGGTGGAGTTTTTTGGATCATTCAGGCCAAGTTCGGTAATGCTTTCGCCTTCCGGCCGGTATGCCAGCATGGTTTCACCGTTCTTCGTAGTCGCGATAACGCGCGTGTTCTTGATTTCGATCGCCGTATAATCGCCCTCCTGATAATTCCGCATCATTTCGCTGATCGGAATCTCTTTTTCGGTTCCTGTCGTGCCCGGCTGGCCGGGGTTGAAGATATAATAAGTGATCGTCAGGATCAGCGCGAAAACCAGCACGTACATAAACGCGTTCCCATTGTTTCTTTGGCCTGGGTAACGTGGCGGGCGGGGCGGCTGATGATGGTTATGGGGATGCTGATTCATGATTATTTTGGTTTAATTTCTTTTATTCCGTTCATATATGATTGTAACACTTTGGGAACGCGGACGCTTCCGTCTTTCTGCTGAAAATTTTCCAGAATGGCGATCAGGGTGCGGGTGCTGGCCATGGCCGTGCCGTTCAGGGTATGCAGAAGGTGGGTGCCCGTGTCGTCTTTATATTTTATTCCGCCGCGGCGCGCCTGAAAGTCGGTGCAGTTCGAGCAGCTGGTCAGCTCGCGGTATTTGCCCTGCGTGGGAATCCACACTTCGCAGTCATATTTTTTGGCCGCCGGCGCTCCCAAATCCCCGCCGCATATGTTTACCACCCGGTAAGGGAGTCCGAGCTCAGACAGAATTTCTTCTTCAATGCTCAGCAAAAAATCATGCTCCTTCAATGACTGGCTTGGATGGCAGAAAGAAAACATCTCAAGCTTATCAAACTGGTGCACGCGCAGAATGCCTTTGGTGTCTTTTCCGTAACTGCCGGCCTCGCGCCGGAAACAGGAGGAAAAACCGATATAGCGCTTGGGGAGATTATCGATATCGGTAATTGGTTTGAACATATGCAGGCCGGCCATCGGGACTTCGGACGTGCCGACCAGATAAAGGTCGTCGCCCTCGGGATTTTTTTCGTGAGACGGGTTGACGGTGTAAATCTCGTTTTTGTCCGCCGGAAAAAAGCCCGTGGCATACATCATCTCTTCCTTCACCAGCATCGGCACGGTGACAGGCGTAAAGCCGGCTTCCGTGAATTTCCGCAGTAACCACTGGATCAGCGCGAATTCCAGCAATACAGCTTCGTTTTTCAGGTAGTAAAATCTGGCCCCGCTGGTTTTGGCCCCGGTTTCCATATCGATTAGATCCAGCTTTTCCCCCAGGGCGATATGGTCGAGCGGCTCAAAAGCAAATTTGGGAATTTTGCCGACTGTCTTAATGACCTCATTATCTGCGTCGTCCGCGCCCTCAGGAACTGATTCATCAGGCGGGTTGGGAATGGCTAAACAAAGCTCCTTTAGCTGAACACTAATTTTGTTCAATTCGGCCTCTGACGCGTCGAGTTTCTCACCAAGTTCTTTCATCTCTCTGATTTTCGCTCCACGCTCCTTATCAGCCAGTTTCGGAATCGCTTTCGATACCTCATTCTTCTCCGCCCGCATCTTTTCCACTTCCCGGATCAGCGTGCGGTGCTTTTCATCCAATGCCAGAACCTTATTTACATCAATATCGGCCCGCTTCTTTTTAAAGCCGGCTTCGTATTCCGCCCTGTTTTCTCTCAGTTTTTTCAGATCAATCATAATTCCTTTTTTACGCTGAATAGCTTAGCGAAAAAGTCTTCCTTCCGCAACTGCCCCTTTTTTTGGTATATGCGTTTTATATATACGTTATATATACAATCGTATATACGATTCGAATATTGCAAAAAAATACATGCCTGTCCTGACTCTGTAAAATTTGCCACTCAGGGTTTTTTACCCCGAAACCCGTAACAGCTTTACTTTATCCCGTCCGCCGCTCACTATAGTCACCTCGGAAGCGCCGAGCGCTTTTCGCAAAAACCTGCACAGTTCTTCATTGGCCGCTCCTTTTACCGGCGCGGCATGCACCCGGATTTTGTAAGTTCCGTCTTCCATTTGCTCCGCGATTTCGGTTTTGGGAGATTTGGTGATGACTTTGACCCGAATATACAAGGGGGACTTTGCGGCCAATGACGCCCGAAGTTGATCAAAAAATGTGTTCATCATTCATAAATTGATGATCGATGGCCGATCTCGAGAATTTCGAGCCTCGAAGCCTTATAATTTACTGCGACAATGACCCTCCAATTTTTTGCCACCTTGAATCGAAAATATCCTTGCCTGTCCTTGAGCGGAATAGCAAATTTAAGGGGATTATCAGCTGATTCCCAGTACTTGATTTTTTTTAGAATATTCTTAGCGGTTGAATTATCGAGCTTTTTTAGGCTATTAAGGCCTGATTCAGTAAATTCAAATTCCATACCACTTGAGGATTATAAACCGTATTCCCCGAGGACTTTATTCAATGGTATGCGTTTCGTTGTTTTTTTGATTTTATCCATTCTTGTCAAAAAATTTGGATTACTGGATTCAATGGATTCGATCAGTTCAGAAAGCATATCATCTGCGATAAGATAACCAAGTGACTTACCATTTTTGGTCACACGAACAAGTCCTTTGTCGAAATACTTAGTAATATTTTTTTGGGCCTCACGTACGGGCACCAGTTCTTCGCCTAAAATGAAAGGCATATTTTTATTTTTTGTTTCCATTGATGTATTTGATGTTGAATTAATCATTTTCATTATACATTATGGGGAACAAATAGTAAACAATAAATTATACAATTGCAAGGCAATTAGTATTGCAAAAATATAATTATATGTCAAGCATATTAACTCAGGATAAGTGCTTACGCCGCCATTTTTCAATTTCCGCATGATTGCCGCCAAGCAGGACTTCCGGCACCTTCATTCCCCGGAATTCGGCGGGTTTGGTGTAATGGGGGTACTCTTTTTTGCGGTCGAGCCGTTTGGAAAAAGTTTCTTCCTGATGGGACTCCTCATTCCCCAGAACCCCGGGTACTAACCTACTCATCACGTCAATAAACACCATAGCCGGTAGTTCACCGCCCGAAAGAACATAGTCGCCAATCGAAAGCTCAAAGTCCACCAGGGCGTCGATCAC
>JAZDNJ010000057.1:0-3880 GCA_043800105.1 Patescibacteria group bacterium | reverse complement strand
GCTGTAAGTTCCGTCATCATTCTCGATAAGACCGGCTATCTGGTAATACTGACCGTCTGTTGTTACTCCGTAGGCGTAGCGGGCTCCTGTCCTTGGGTCGGCGGGGACTTCCTGAAGGTAGCGTTTGGTGAGCAGGGTATTATCTATCTGTGACTGAATGAAGTCTGCCTTGGTGCAGTCGTGGGCGTAAGATGTGTCTTCGTAAAAACAGATGAGGTTCTTGTCGGCGCCGGTGGCAGGAATGGGGTATTTGCCGTCATGGTCCTTTTTGTACTGCTCCATGGCGTTTTCGATGGCGGGCAGATCAACGGTCACCTTGGTATTCATCACAATGACCCGTGAACGCTGGATTCCGATGTAGGCCACTCCGCTCAGGATGGCCAGGATGGCGACCACGATCAGGAGTTCCGTCATGGTGAAACCCTTTTTAAAAGTACTCATTTCAGTTAATTTTATTTTTTAGGTAAATCGAAAGTGACTTCCGCTTCGTCATCAGTGCTCTTTATGGTGATGGTGGCGGCAGTATTTTCATCCAGTAAAGTGCCATTCTGGTAACGCCTCTCCTGGCCGTAAGGACGGAGAATGTCCAGGCGGTAATCGTTGTCTTTGACGAAGATGTTATCTGATCCGCGCAGGTTAAGATTCAGGGGGAAAATCCGGATTTCGTTGGAAAACCCATGGCCGGACTCCAGATTGTAAACAAATTCCCGTTCTTTATATTCAAGGGGGTTAACGCATATCTCCCCGTCTTTAGGTATCTGAACGGAGGAAAAGACTTTGTCCGCGCTGCCCAGAAGAAGTTCGGCATCACCGGAGCTTTTTAATCTGATATCGCCCGCTTCGCAGTCACCGTCCGCAGTCAGAACCTTTTCCCAGCTTAATGTAAGATCAGCTCCGGCATTTACGGAATCCGCCAGTAAATAAGAGCTCTCAAAAAAGACCGAACTTTTTTTATATTCGTCATTGATCGTTTCCATCTTCAGTTCGTCGATGATACCGCTGATATATCCTTCAGCGTTCTGAACGCCCACAGTGCTGAAGAAAGAATTAAATCCAACAGAAACAGCCCCTGTCATTATCACTATAATGGCAATGGTCACCATCAGCTCGATCAGGGTGAAACCACCACGGCAGGGTCCGGCCGTTTTTTTTAAGCTAAATAAGTGTGCTCTCTCGGTTATTTTTGTTTTCCACATTATCCGGGATTTATTTGTGTTTAGTTCCGGAGGGATTGTAGCATAAGCACCCAGACAGCGAAAAGGAGAAAACAGGCAGTAACTACCCGGATACTTCCACAGAGTCAGCCATCTTCTGCATTATGGCCGTCAAATCGGAGGGGCCGTCAAAAACAAAATAGATATCATCCACCTTTCTGGAAGCCTTTCCTCCGTCTTCCTCAAGCAGACTCAGGGTGATGATGGCCTCTTCAGGTTCTTCGAGGGCGACATTGGAAAAGCCCACTACCCACAGAGCGCCGTTTACGGGGCCGAAACCGGCATAATACCAGCGTTTTGGTATAAGCAGACTGAAGCCCTTTCGTTCGTTCGAGTAAAGAGCGGTAACATCAGCAAGGTCGGGGATGTCATAGGCTTTTTCATCGGTATTCTCATCCACGGTCTCCCCTTCTTTTTTCTGTTCATCTGACGGAGCGCTTTTATCGGCCGGTGGCTTATAGTCTTCCGGAATTTCACCCGCGTCCACAACATTCAGATCGCGGAAAGAAGCGGCGGGAGTGCCGGCATCACCACCCACACATTCGTAACGGCTCGGACAGCCCTTTAAGCTGTATTCCGAAATGCGGTATTGCGCGCAACCGGCGGGAGGAGCGATATATGGGCAGTTCGCCTGAACCGACTCCCCGCCTATCGGCACGCAGATTCCCTCGGCATATTTTCCGTCGCTGTCCAGCTGGCAAATGCTTTTTTCGGGGCATTCAATCTGCTTAAGGCCGCCGCACTTTTCACCCTCTGCCTGGTTCAGATAAATAAGCTCAAAACTGTCCAGCAGGTCGTAAAAGAGTTTCAACTGGCTATCGGCCGCCTTTTTGTCATCCACGGCGTTGACGCCCGGCACGTAACTGATCAGGTAAATTTTCTTTTTGGGCGGGTTGGGCACATAAAAGCTCATCTGCGAGCCATGCACATAGCGAAGCGACCGCTGGGCGCCGATAGTGACTTCGGACGGCTCCCCCTCTTCACGGCCGGCCGCGAAAGTGTCCGGATCGGTTTCGTCGGAAAACACGTTTATTTTTACGATCTCTTTTTCCCCGTAGCTCAGCGTCAGGCCCCCCTGTTTTTCACCGGTAATCCAGTTGGAAGGATAGCTGAATTTAAAACCGTCGGTTTTGTTTTCGTAATCAGTCGATTCAGCCGACCTGGATTCGTCGACATACGAAATCTCATTCACAGTAAAAACGTCCTTCGCGTCACCGATACCTTTCTGAAGCGTGCCTTTTACCAGCACATCTTCACCGATATAGCGGTTCAGATTGATCGAGGGGCTCTGAATAATGACATCCCCGTAATCTTCAGTGACGATTTTATGAGTACCCTGCTGGTAGACATCAAGATTTTCAAGGGATTCGATCACCCCTTCATAAGAATTGATTTCATATTGCCCCGCTTCACCGATCCGTTCATCCAGACTCAGGCGTTTGTTCTTGTTACATCCCGTCAGCAAAGTCAGGGGCAGAAGTAAACCTATGATGAGACAGATGTAAGTTTTGTTCATGATTCTTTGATTACAGTAATTACTGTGGGCAAATTATATCACAGATGTAAATCCTAAAATCCGAAGTTCTAAACCAGAAGCATAATTCATGATAAAGTATCAGTGAAATAATGTGTTTATATGTTTATCGCCTTTGAAGGACTGGACGGTTCCGGCTCCTCGACCCAGTCAAGACTGCTGGCCGAAAGGCTGGAAAAAAACGGAAAACCATCACTGCTGACAAAAGAACCGACTTCCGATACGCCTATCGGCAAGATGATTCGGGAAATCCTGCAGCACAAATGGAGCGCCTCGCCTGAAGGCCTGCAGCTTTTGTTTTCGGCCGACCGCGCCGAACACCTGAAAAATGAAATTGAGCCCGCCCTTGAAGGCGGTCAGGCGGTTATCACGGACCGTTATCTGTTTTCAACTCTGGCCTACGGCGGCATGAACGTGGACATAGAATGGCTTAAAGGCCTCAACAAAAACTTCCGCCTGCCGGACATTACTTTTTTGTTTAAACTTGATCCCGAAGAATGTATTGAACGCATTGCCGGCCGGGGCAGTCATTTTGAGCTTTTTGAGAGAACCGACAAATTGGCGAAAATATGGGAAAACTATGAAAGAATCGCTGAGGAATTTCCGAACATTCAGGTGATTGACGCCTCCAAAACCATTGAAGAGATTTCGGAGGAAATCTGGAATTTAGTTCGGGATGCGCTTTACTAGCCTAATTTTTTTAAAAGACGCCTGAGCCAGCCGCCGCTTTTTCGGCGATCGGTGAGAACTGTTTTTTGCGTTCGCGGATCCAGACCTTCTTTAATAACCACTTTGGGAAGTAAATGGTCCGTGGCAATTGTGCCGCCCCTCAGTCTGACCATTAAGATTACTTTCATCTGTTCTTCGGAACATTTCAGGTTTTTCGCGCACATCTGCAGTTCACGGGACATCGTCCAGAATTCCTCGCCGTATTTTTCGCTGAGCGCCATTATCTCATCCTTGCTGTCTTCGTCAACATTCAGACAGGCCATCGAATATTCTAGAATAAGTTAGACCACCTGGTGCGTTAAGATATGAATGACAAAATTTACATCTTAACCCAGATGGCCCATGAAACATCTTACTTACAATGACCGTAGGATCATAGAGAAATTACTTACAAAAGGCACAG
>JAZDNJ010000035.1:0-11130 GCA_043800105.1 Patescibacteria group bacterium | reverse complement strand
GGAAATTTTGGTTCTGATTGACCCGTCAGGTTATGTGTACGATACGTCCGATGACAATCGTATTGAAGATATGTCGACAACACTTTATCAATTGGTGGATGCTAATGGAGATGCCGTTACTTCTATTACTGGTCCAGATGAAGATCTAGACGGTTCAGTAAGTGATGAAGAAGAAGGTACAACCAGTGGCGATGCGGTTGGCTTGATTGATGGTTGTTACACAACTCCAGGAACTTTAGATACTGATTTATGTTCCTGGTCATCTTGGGATGCCACAGCTTCCGGCCAGGTTAATCCTTCGGAAACAGACAGTGAAGGTAAATACGGTTGGAATGTGCCGCAGGGATGGTATCGAGTTGCCTTCCAAAAAACAGGTGCTTATTCCGCTTCTTACAGCCGAGATGTGTATGTGCCACCAGCTGAAACCAGTTTGGATCTAAACCTTGGCGCTTATGATATTGGAGCTCCAGCAATTGCCTCGGTTAATCCAGCCAATGAATCTTCCAGCATTGCCCGTAATGTACAGCCAAAAGTTGTCTTCTCTGAGCCAATGCTTGCCAGTACTATTAATTCCACCAATATTAAGCTGCTTAATGAGGGTTCTCCAGTAACTACATCATTAAGTTATGATGAAAGCAGCCGTACCGTGACAATCGCTCCAGGCTCCACACTTGCTGCCAGTACTGTTTATACAATTCGCGTCACTACTGGAGTTACGGATGACACTTCTAATGCCTTGGCCAGTACAGCCAATTACACATTTACTACCGGCGCAGAGGCTGATAGCACTCCCCCAGTTAGTACGGCCAGCGTTGCCAGCGGAACCTATAATTCAACTCAAACTGTTACGCTGTCTGCAACAGATAGTGCTGTGAGCTGCACCAATTGCATCATTTATTACACGCTTGATGGTTCTTCGCCTACCACTTCATCTTCAGTGTATAGTTCAGCACTCACTATCAGTACTACCAAGACGCTTAAGTTCTTCGCTGTGGATGCTGCTAGCAATGAGGAAACACCAGTTAATTCTAGGACTTATACCTTAGTGGTTTCCGTTCCAGGTGTCCCGCAGAATTTTGCCGCCAATGCCATGAACAGCAGTTCGACTAGCTTGACTTGGGATGCGGTAAGTGGAGCTACCAGTTACAAAGTTTACCGTTCCACAGTGAGCGGAAGCTATGGCGCAGCTATCGCAACTCCAACTTCGGGATTATATGCGGATTATGAATTGGCCTTAGGAACTTATTACTATAAGGTTTCCGCTGTTAATGCTGCCGGAGAATCCTCTTTGAGTGGTGAAAAATCGGTCATTCTTTCAAGGGGTGGCAGCTCTGTTCCCAGAATTACGGAAGCAACGGGTACAAGCAGTGGGGGAACTGCAAGCAGCGACCTGGCACTCAAAATCTCTTCCTTTAATGCGAATGCCTTTACGAGCACCATTGGATTTATTGTTAAAAATGCTTTTGTATCTCCTGTAACAATTTCTCAACCTTTACAATTAAATCCTTCACTCATTTCCATCAATTCAGAAAAAGGTACTAAGTCAGCCCTGTTGACGGATAAAAATGGCAGCCTTACCCTACGCCCCAATGAAGTTGCGCGTATATCCTTAAAAGTTCCTGCCAACACATCTGTTACAGGAACGATGGATTGGGACGGATATCTTATTCCGCCTTTGGTAAAACCCAAGACCATTGTTGATAGCAAGGGGGAAGTCATTACGGGCGAAACCTCTCTGTTGATGCAAGAAAGCATTGAAACTCTTGTCTTTGTTGGCTCTAATCGATCCCCTCTTACCTTCTCCAATGAAGTTTCCCTGAATATTCCTGTTGGCTTAAAAGAGGGGGCATTGGCTAAAATTTATACTTCAGCTGACGGCAATACCTGGGCACCTTTTAACAAAGGCGCTTTGTTTACCATCAAGGAAAACCAAATCAGCTTCAAGACAAAACATTTCAGTTATTTTGCTTTTTTGCCAACGGGTAAGAGCACTCTGTTTTCTTACTTTAAAGATAAATTTTTAAAGACCACTCCGACTGATGAAGCCATTCTTACTCCTTTCTCGGATATCAGTAAGCATTGGGCAAAGTCTTATATCATGAGGCTGTACAACCTCGGTGTTATCAGCAGCAACACTTCGTTACGCTTTGAACCTGAACGACCCATCACTCGGGCAGAGCTTGTTAAAATCGCCTTGAATGCCTTTGGTTATGACGTGCCAGCCGTTGGCATTACCAGTGTCCTTAAAGATTTGGATGCCAGTCAGTGGTATGCCCCTTATGTCCAGGTTGCTACTGATCACAACATTGTTAGTGGCTATCCCGATGGTACGTTCCGACCCAACCAACTGGTTACTCGTGCCGAAGCGCTTAAGATTTTATTCAATGCTGCAAAGGTAAATGTCGCTGCGGTTAAAGCAGTTTCTTCTTTCAAAGACGTTCTTGTCACGGCCTGGTATGCCAAATACGTTTCCTTCGCCAAGGATAAATCGATTGTGTCTGGCTATGCCAATGGCAAATTTAAGCCTGAACAATCCGTTACAAGAGCTGAAGCGGTTAAGATCGTGACCCAGTTGATGGATTTAGGAAAATAATAACAGTAAATCCAAACGTCAAAGACCCTCCTGGAGCTCCCAGGGGGGTCTTTTAGAATCTCCTAGCGCTATTTCATCTTGTTGTAATCCTGCAAGGCGTTTCCTTTCAGATTTTTCCGTATCAACCAGATCGTCACCGCAAGAATCATGGCCGCGGCCATAAAAATTTCTAAAATACGCGAGTAACGGGTGAGCAAATGAAAGGCTTGGCCGGCATAAAACCCAAACACCGCGAAAAAGAGTGAATAAAAAAAGCTGATGACGAAAGAATAGAAGAGAAAAGTTTTAAAAGGCATGTTCATCACTCCTGCCAAAATGAGTCCAGGGGTGGGCAAGGGGGGAATGATTTTTATCACGGCCATCGCTTTTCCCGGATGGTTTTTAAGGTCTCTTTCTATCTTTTCGAGCGTATCTTTTTTAACTTTAAAACGTTCCAGATAGCGGTCGATCACCACTTTGCGTCCGAATTTTCCGATTGAGAAGTAGACCACATCTCCGATTAAATTTCCGAGTACCGATAGTCCGAAAACATAATAAATATGGAAGAGACCGAGCGAAGCTGCAAACGCGGCCACTGCCGTGATCACGGGGCCTTCAATGGTCATTGTCAACAAAAGGGCGAAGTACCCGGCTCCCTGTAAAAAAACCAAAATGCTGGCAGTGGAACTCAAATCAATCATGCGAGGATGGAGTAATAAAGAGATTCGAGTTTGTCACCGCTTTTTTTAATGTCGTAGGTCTCGGCCAAAGTGCGGCTTTTTTCTCCCATCTGAGCGACCATGGTGGGATTTTTGAGCAGAGTGATGCATTTTTCGGCCAAGTCTTGAGGGTTTTGGAGCTTGAATATAAATCCATTCCCCTTCACAAAATAAGAGGAGGCGCTTAAAGCTGAATCGGAAATGATGACTGGTTTTCCGCACGCCATGGCCTCCAGAACCGCCATGCCTTCCAATTCCGCTACGGACGGCAACACAAAAAACGTGCAGGCATTGTAAGCTAAAGCCATTTCTTCATCTGGCAGTTTGCCGAAAAAGGTGATTGATTCACTAACTTTTAGATCGGTGGCCAGTTTCTTCAGATCGTCCATCAGATGGCCAATGCCCACAAGGTTTAAACGCGTTTTCGGATACTCTTTTAGGATCGCCGGCATGGCCTCGATCAGCGTGTGCACGCTTTTTTCTTTGTGCAGGCGGCCGATGTAAAGAATTTTTTGTTCCTCAGGCGAAAGATTGTATTTTTGTGAAAAAGCGGCGCTATCCATTATTTTAAACCGACTCAATTCCACCCCGTTGCTGATCACGCAGATTGGAATGGTTTGATTGTATTTTCGTAACATACCCATGGCAAATTCCGAAGGGCAGATAACCATGTTCACTTTGCGATAAATCCAAATCAAGTAACGGTAAATCAGGTTCTGAAACCATGGCCTCTGAAAAAAAGAGCCTAGCTGCAGAGCCACATTTTCAGGCTGCATGTGTGAATGCATTACGGTTTTGATTCCCATGGTACGAGCGGCGCGGAGAGAGAAAATGCTGAGAAGAGTGGGATCAATGGTATGGACGATATCGATTTGCTCTTCTTTATAAATGCCTTTGATGCGACCCACGCGAGGATAGGCCAACAAGTATTGCCCCTGACTGCCCGGCAACTTGATCGGCCCGAACCGATAGACTTTAAAATCCCTGAAAAAGGTAACCGGTTTTTTGGTTTCATCCTGCGCCGCGAGAAAAATCACTTTATGACCTTTTTTGCGCAGCTGCCCAGCAAAACGAATTGTGGAAATCATTGAGCCCGAGATCAGATGTGTCAGAGGATCGCAGATAATGGCGATGTTTAGCTTTTTCATGGAAATTATGCTGGCAGGGCATGCTGGACGAAGTTCGAACCTGCTTTAAGATGACTTCCGCCGATGGATCATTTGGTAAATCATGATACCGATTAGCATGGCGGCAACGCCCATGCCAGCCCAAGGAAGCCATGGATTGGCTTCAGTCAGGCGGCTTTCCTCATCATCACACACATCACCAATACCATCTTCATCAGTGTCCTTTTGATTGCGATTCGGGTGATCCGGACAATTATCTAGATTGTTCATTTTTAGGTCACCATCAAAATCTTCACAGGCATCCCCTCGTCCATTGTCATCTACATCTTTTTGATCTGCATTTTCAATGGCAACACAATTGTCCAAAAGATCGGGTATTCCATCACTGTCTGCATCCGGCTCCTTAAAAAGCGGATTATTTTCTTTTGCGCCTAATATTCCTGTTTTTACCTCTATTTCCTTACCTGTTAACTGACCCGCCTCTTCTGTTAAAATAGAAGGGCTTGCTTTTGCATCGGCATATAAAGTATAGGTGTTATTTGGCTGTGCCAGCCAGCGGATTTCAGCCCCCAAGGCTTTTAATTGTTCATCCATCCCCCCAAAACGCATCTCCGATACCCGCAAAGGCTGTCCATGTTCCAAGTCTATTCTCCATTGGGAAGCATTGGTCTCCGGAAAAGTCATACTGGGACTTGTCATTCGGGCTTGAGCAAGAACCGTTTTCCAGTTCCCATTTACAAGAGCCTTGATTTGGATACGATGTGGCAAAGCGACATTTTTATCGACAGATAAATAAAAAATACTCGTGGTTAGTGGCTGGCTTGTTTTAAGTTCCAAAAAAGCCTGCCCCTTATCGCGGTCTAAGTCAAATTCAGCGGAGGTATTGTAATCTTGATCTACAATCGCTGCCCAATTGCCAATTAAAGGAGATGCCTGAAGAATCGAAAGTGTAAAGGGGGTTTGAGACTCAAAAACGGTTTTTTGAAATAAACCAATAAATTTACCGGTCTCATTCTCCTGAACCACGTCCGAATAATGCTGAGCGGAAGGCAAAGTTGTTTGAATGACTGTAGGTTTGGCTAGATCGGGAATTTCCACGTTATACATCGACTGAAAAACAGATAACGAATCGTTTTGCCCTGAGGCCAACGCAGGAATCGCGAATAAATAAATAAAAGTTAAAACAAATACAATGTGGTATTTAATTTTCATGGTTTGATGATGGATTATTTGATGATGAATTAGAAGAATGGAACTTTTTTTGAAAAAACGCTGTTGAAATTAACAATGCGCCAATAAAGAAAAAAGTAATAACCCGTCCCCCGAGCGACATGTCCCAGACCTCTACAAATAGTAAGCGTAAAACAACAGCCCCTAAAAGCACTCCACCGGCAACGGTATACGTTTTAATTTCCTTAACGGTTCCCATAAAGAAAGTGAGAACCCCAATGATCGTGTATATCACTAAAGCTACCGCACGAGCCGCATTGACGGAAATAAATAAATTATGACTGGTCAGCCAGATTAAAAACACAGTAAAAACAGCGGCCAAAATACCTGTAAAATACTGCATATAAGTGGCTTCCTGACTAATGCGCTTTAGTAAATAGGCTGAAACCGCCAAGGAAACCGTAACGGTCAAAATCGCAAAAAAGTGCTGATTAAATACCGTATGAGATCTGGATAAGGCTTCTAAGCTTGGCAAAGAAAGAACCACTGGAACCAGATGCAGCAGGGCGAAATTATTAGCCAATACAGGCATTTTTAAAATAAAACCGGCAAATAAGACGATTAAAAATACTTCAATACTAAAAGCGGTAACCAACGCGGATCCATCCAGTTCAAACGCAGTCGCTGTCCCCAAAAAAAGAATGGCCAGAGAGGCATTAATATAAACTGGTTTTATTTTATTTAGATTCACTAAAATATAACTGATGGCCACCAAAAGCACGACTAAACCGCTTAAGATCAAACTGGCCCATTCCCGAGGAACATACTGGAAAATCCAGCCCAATAGACAGAGTCCGTTAAGAGCGGAAACAAGGAGATCGTCTTTTTTAACCTCATCACTCTTCAAAATAGAAGCCAATGAGGACACAAAAAATAATCCGAAAAATAGAGCCATGAATATCCAAATTGTGGCATCTCCCAGATGATCAAAGGCTAAAACGCTCCAAACACCAGTACCCAATAAGCTTATTGCGATTAAGGCGCGCCAAGGCCGAAAAAATACAACGCCTAAAACACCTAAATTAAGCACAAATAAATAAGAAAGTAATGCCAGATAATCAGGGCTATGCGATCCCGTCAGCATTGGGACAAATAATCCACCCAAAAGCGCCATGACGCTCACGCTTTTTGCGTTATTTACAATGGCTAAAACGGCCATTGCAAGAACCACTAAGCTCATTATTCCTAAGGCAATACCGGGCGTAAAAAAGTTATATAAGTTACGAGCGGCAAAGATGGTTAATAAAATCATCACACCTCCTAAAACCATTAACACTTGACTGGGGTTGCGATATTTAGAGATCAAAAAATGCCCACCTGTCATTATCAATACACCTGTAATAATACCAAGCGTAATTCGGCCGACAGGGCCAATCCAATTATTGGCAAAGGCATAAGTCACAAACCAGCCCAATGCCAGTAGCAATAGAAACGCCCCTAATTTCATTAGCCAATCTCGTTTTAGCCATTCCACAAGTGGATTTGGCTCATCTGATGGAGAAATGGGCTGGCCGGATGGCCTCGGTTCAATAGCCTGTTTCTGAAAATTATTTTGAGGTGCTTCTCTACCTGGAAAAATGGTTCGCTCCAGATTAGATAGCCTCGCTTCAAGCTCGTTAATTTTATTTGTTATATTATTTGAATCATTCATAAGAAAGGTTTGTTATAGTTTTTGGCAGGCCCACCAGGATTCGAACCCGGACAAAAGGTTTTGGAGACCTTTGTGCTGCCATTACACCATGGGCCTTCGACAGCCAGCATTTTACATGGTTGTCAGGGGTCTTGCCAATAAGTTACAATACGGCCATGAAAACATCATTATCTCTTTCTCTTCATAAAATCGGTGCCGTTAAGTTCGGAGAGTTCACGCTGAAATCCGGCATGAAATCGCCGATTTATATTGATTTGCGAATTTTAGTTTCTTTTCCTGAGTTGTTGGGACAGATAGCCGACGAGATGATTGCCCTGGCAAAACCGTTCAAATTCGACCGTATCGCGGGAATCCCCTACACCGCCCTCCCCATCGCCACGGCCATTTCGCTCAAAACCGGCTGGCCCATGCTGTACGCGCGCAAAGAGGTGAAGGATTATGGGACCAAACGGAAGCTGGAAGGAATTTTTAACGCGGGTGAAACGGTGTTGCTCGTGGATGACCTCATCACCACCGGCGAAAGCAAGTTTGAAACCATTGCACCTTTTGAGGAAGTGGGTTTAAAGGTGAAAGATGTGATTGTTCTCGTCGACCGCGAACAGGGGGGGAAGCGGTTATTGGAAGCCAAGGGTTACCACCTGCACGCGGTTCTCAAAATCCATGAAATGCTGGAGGTGCTGAAAAAAGAAGGCAAAATCGACGGATCGATGGTAGATAGTGTCTTGGCCTTTTTAGCGGCGAATCAGGTTTAAAGGATGTGAAAGTCTGTGAAACACGCCTAATGCGTTTGACTTTTTTTTGAATTTATAGTATAATCATTAGATGAATAGAAAAGGCTCTTACTCCACCGGCTCTGCTGATACCGGCGACACTCATATTGTTGCCGATTACGATGACAGGGTTGATTATCGGGAAACAGCTCCTTCACCTGAAGAGTTGTTGCTAAGAGCCGAGCGGGAAAGTATAGAAGATTTAATGGAGCAGGATCCTCTTTATGCTCAGGCAATGGATTTTTTTGAAAGTTTGGATGATGATCATCAGAGAGAGTGGATTGCTGCGGGTCTTCTCGAATTTTTGGAACCACAAAGTGCGGAAAACAGAACCGTTCTCCGAAAAGGACAATTAGTGAATTTGAAAAAATTCGTGGAAGCTTTTCCTATGCCAGCTGATTTAAAAAGAGATCTTGCAGAAGAAATTCGCCGCCAATTACGGGAATTTGATAATCAGGCCAGAGAAAGGAATCAAGGAGATGCTCAAACGGAAATGATGAAGCCTGCTTCTATTGATGAATTATTAAGGCATTTGAGAGGAAATGCTAATGCGCGATTAAGGACCGTCGGTCGTGATCAATCTGATAAAGTGGCCGCTCTGGATGAACAAACCGAAGCATTACTCCATAAAACACTAAAAACACTTCACGCGTTCAGGAGCCATCAGTCTGATGCTTTGCTGGGTTTGGCGGAAACTATCAGCGGATCTGAAACGCAAGAGCAATTCAGAGCTATTCTTCTGATTTACCTGGAAACAAACCATGTCAGCTTTTCCAGCGGAGCTTTTGGACGATTGCGTGAGACCGCCAGAAAGGGGCCCTCTTGGGAAAAAAGATTATATAGCGCTGTCATGAACAAACAAAAAGGCGGACCAGAGGCGTTTTTAACACGACTTAGGGGAACCTTGATGCCGCCTGTACCAGCCGCAGAAATGCCTAGAGCAAAATTGGTTGCCTAAAATTCTCTGATCAACACACAAAAAAGCCCCTCCCGTGTGTGGGAGAGGCGCTTTTGCCTGGTTCCGATTTGATCCGACTCGGGCGATACATTTATAACATATCGAGAGCCGGTCGGGACCAGACTACTTCCGGTGACTAGTCGGAAATGATCCTTGGCTGTGTTTTGGTTTTTGTTTTCGTCCTTCCAAGACGTGTCCTATGAGCGCTTACTGTTTTGTTTTTAATGTTTGTATTAAAAGACGAGGGTAAGCAGAACATCAAGGGGTTGAGCTCTGACTAGTCGAGTCGAGCTACATCGCAAAGCCTAGGGACGAAAGCGTGAATGACCAATGATCTAGTGACCAATGACCAATGATGCGCTCGTCCCAGAGCTTTACGTGCGGAGGAAGAGAGGTGAGGGAAGCGAAGATGTGAAAGAGCTGGGAGATTTTTTGAAGCTTCTAGGATTCTGTACGGCACTTTTGTTTTTGTTTTGAGCCGCGAATCTGAAGTCAAAAAATCAGAGTATTGTAACAAACTGGAAGAAATGTGCAAGTTTTTATTATGGACACAATTAAAGAACTGTTTTAAAAATAAAAAACTCTACTCTGAAAACGTCCTAAAAAAATATTGTCTTTTTTGTGCTTAAGTGTTCCGTTTTTGAAGATTTAACAGGACTTTTTTGAGAAAAGGGAACTCTTTGAGTGTCGGAGATTGTTCGACCAGGACTTCTGCGGCTTTGCGCACGCGGGAGACGAGAATTCCGTTGCTGATGCTGGCGATTTTGAGATCGGGGAGGCCGGATTGGCGGATGCCATACACTTCGCCCGGGCCACGGAGCTGGAGGTCGATTTCAGCCAGTTTAAATCCGTCTGTGTAGTCCACCATGGCTTTTAGGCGCGTCATGGTGTTTTCCGACACTGAATCCGTGAATAGGAAGCAATAAGATTGATCTTTGCCGCGGCCCACACGCCCGCGAAATTGGTGGAGTTGGGAAAGGCCGAACCGGTCGGCCCCTTCTATGAGCATGATGGTGGCATTGGGCACGTCGATACCGACTTCGATGACCGAAGTGGAAATGAGCAAGTGGGTTTTGCCCGCTTTGAATTCGCCCATGATTCGCTCCTTTTCTTCCGACTTTAGCTTTCCATGCAGCATGGCGACTTTGAATTGAGGAAAAAGGGTGAGGAGTTTTTCAAATTCCACTTTGACGGATTTGACCTCCAGAACATCCGACTCGTCGATGAGTGGGCAGATCACGTACACTTGCTGGCCCTGTTGTATTTTTCCTTCGATGAAGCGGTAAACCGTTTGCCGGTGCTCGGGCGGAACCACTTTGGTGATGATGGGTTGCCGGCCGGGCGGCATTTCGTTGAGGACAGAGAGATCCTGGTCGCCGTAAGCCACAATGGCGAGTGTGCGGGGAATGGGGGTGGCCGTCATGGTGAGCACATGGGGGCTGCCGTGGCGCATCAATATTTCACGCTGCTGTACTCCGAACCGATGCTGTTCGTCGACCACCACAAAACCGAGTTTGTGAAAACCGACATCTTCCTGAATGAGCGCGTGAGTTCCGATCGCAATATCCACCTGACCGCCTTTTATAGCGGCTTGGATTGCGGATTTTTCTTTAGGGGGCAGCGAACCCACTAACAATTCGACGTTGATGCCGTAAGGCTCCGCGAATCGGCGAATGGAAACCAAGTGCTGGCGCGCAAGCACTTCGGTTGGGACCATGAGTACAGCCTGATAACCCTGTTTGACGGTGTGGAGCATGGCCAATGCGGCCACAAGGGTTTTCCCGGAGCCTACATCCCCTTCGAGTAACCGCATCATAGGATAAGGTTTCTCCAAATCTTTTAGAATTTCAAAAATCGCCACTTTTTGCGCGCCGGTGGGGGTAAAGGGCAGTTGTGAGAAAAACTGTTTCACAAACTCCACATCCATGCCGATTGTTCCGATCAAACTATTTTTCCCGCGGCTGTTTTTCCATTCCGCACGGGCCAAAACTCCGTTGAGCTGAAGCAAAAACAATTCCTCGTATCCCAGCCGGTCGCGGGCGCGCTGGAGGGTTTTTTGGGACGTGGGGAAATGCACTTCGCGAACCGCCTCCGCTTTCCCCA
>JAZDNJ010000028.1:0-24483 GCA_043800105.1 Patescibacteria group bacterium | reverse complement strand
TAAAAAAAACAAAAAATAAAATAAATGAAATTTATCGTCACTGTCATCCTGATTTTTGTGATAGCGGATGTGCTGATTGTTGGGCACGTCCTTTTTCGGCATTATCGCAAAAAAATGAGCAGTGCGATAATCGACGAAATTCAGACGGAATGGAAGAAGATCATTCGGGAAACGGACTACAGGCAGGCTATTATGGAAGCCGACAAACTGCTTGATTATGCCCTCATGCGCATGGGTTACAAAGGAAGTCTGGGGACGAAGCTCAAAAAAACACCCGGTCTGTTCAGAAAGATCAACGACGTCTGGACGGCGCATAAGGTGCGCAACAACATTGCTCATAAAATCAATTACATGGTGGACGAAAAAACCTACAAAGATACCATGCTGAAGTTTAAACAGGCATTTAAAGACCTTAAAATATTCTGACCACGCATTATGATACTGGGGATAACCGGAAAAAGCGGAACCGGCAAACATACTGCCGCAAAATTCTTTGAGCAGAAGGGGTGGAAAGTGCTTGACGCGGACAAGATCGCCCATAAGCTTTACCGCCCATACCAGCGAATCTGGCGGCAGGTCGTTGACTTTTTTGGGGAAGGAATCCTGACCAGGGATGACACTATTGACCGGCAGAAATTAAAAAAAATCGTTTTCGGCAAAGGACCGGAGTCCGCAAAGGCCCTGAAAAGCCTGAATGACATTGTCCATCCGGAGCTGAAGAGATATCTCAAAGACGAAATTTACTATCTTAGGAAGAAAAGGGCGAATACGGTAGTTGTGGCGGCCCTGTGGAAAGAGCTGGACCTGTTAAAGCTTTGTGATTCCGTGCTGCTAATCAGGGCCGGTGACGCGCTTGCCTACGAACGCATTCGTAAACGTGACGGAATCGATTATGACATGTTTGAAGCCGCAACCAGGAATCACAATGAACCCGAAAATGCGCAGGAGACCGTGGTTAACGAAGGTGGTTTCCAGGACTTTTACCGTGAGCTCAACAAACTGCTGCAGAAACTTGAGCAGAAATTCTAAATTTAGAGTTCTAAATTTCAAAATAATTCTGTATTAAAGTATACTCGCTATGTTGATTAATCACGCCTATGGAATTTGAGCCTGTCATCGGATTAGAGATACACTGCCGGATTTCAAGTAAAACCAAAATGTTCTGCCGTTGCAGTAACGATATTTTTAACGCTAAACCAAATACCCACGTCTGCCCCATATGCATGGGCTTTCCGGGAATGCTTCCGCTTTTAAACGAAGAGGTGGTGCGGAAGGGGATTTTGGGCGCTCTGGCACTGGGCTGCGAGATTCCCGAGTTTTCTAAAATGGACCGGAAGAGTTATTTTTACCCCGATTTACCCAAAGGCTTTCAGATTTCTCAGTACGATCTGCCTGTAAGTGTGAAAGGGGCAGTCAACATTACTCTTTCTGACGGAACCATCAAAAAAATAGGTATTACCCGCCTGCATCTGGAAGATGACGCAGGAAAACTGACTCACACAGCAGACGGAACGCTTGTGGATTACAACCGTTCCGGCACTCCACTGATGGAAATTGTGAGTGAACCTGACCTGCGAAGTACGGAAGAAGCAAGCCAGTATGCCCGCCAGCTCCAGAAGATCATGCGCTATGTGGGCTCGTCGGATGCCGATATGGAAAAAGGTATGATGCGCTTTGATATCAATGTTTCCCTTCGGCCAAAAGGGCAGAAGGAATTCGGAATCCGCTCGGAAACCAAAAATCTGAATTCTTTCCGTAGTCTGGAAAAAGCCCTGGATTACGAAATAAAACGCCAAACGGAAATCCTTGAAAGCGGCGAAGAAATTGTTCAGGAAACCCGCGGCTGGGATGACAGTAAAGAAATCACAGTTTCCCAGCGCGGCAAAGAGGAAGCCGCTGACTATCGTTATTTTCCCGAACCGGATATTCCGCCAATTGTGGTAACGCGCGAAATGGTCGAGGAATTGAAAAAACAGATTCCTGAACTGCATGACCAAAAGGCTGATCGCTACAAATCCGAACTCGGACTGCCGGCTCAGGACGCAGACCAGCTGTCACACAACGTATCTCTGGCAGCCTACTTCGAAGCCGCCCTCGCGGTTTCCGGCGAGCCTAAAAAAACCTCAAACTGGCTTCTTTCCGAGCTTATGGCCCTGCTCAATGCAGACGGTCTGACAATCTCTGATAGTAAGCTTTCAGCCAAAAACCTTGGCAAACTAGTGAAACTTATTGAAGATGGGGCCATCACAGGAAAAATCGCCAAAGACATCTTTAAAGAAGTTTACGAAGGCAACCTGGATCCTGAAAAAGTAGTTGAGAAAAAGGGCCTGAAGGTGATGGGCGACAGCAAAAAGCTGGAAAAAATCTGCCAAGAGGTAATCGACCGAAATCCGCAGATCGTCGCGGACTTCAAAGGCGGCAAAGAAAAAGCCCTGGGCGGTCTCGTCGGTCAGATTATGGGCGCCACAAAAGGCACTGCTAATCCACAGACTGTGAACGATATTCTAAGAAAGCTTTTGGCGGCCTCATAGAGCGCAGAATCCATGAAAATCAGTATTAAAAAGTACCGGAAGACAGACTTCGATGAGCTTAATGACTGCCTGTGTCAGCTTCAGGATTTTTTGGTAAAAATCGATCCGCTTGCCAGACTGCGGCGCGCTCCTGATTACAGCCCAGAATACACCAAAAATCTGATAGATAAGACAGAAAAGCAAAACGGCGTCATTTTTCTGGCTTACGGGGGCGGCAAAGTGGTCGGATTTATTGCGGGGATTATCGATGAGCAATCCAAAAAGAATCTGCTCGAATGCGTGCCGACAAAAGCGGGCAGAATTGTAGAACTCTATGTTTCAGAGGCATACAGAAGTGCGGGCATCGGCCAGCAACTGATGGAAAAAATGGAGGATTACATGAAAAAAAAGAAATGCGATGTCCTCCGCGTCGAGGTTTTTGAGCCAAACAAAACCGCTCACCAATTTTACTGCAAGCTTCGTTATCAGAATCGGATGATTGATATGATAAAACCGCTGAAATAATTTTTAGTCAAGCCCGCTTACTCGCAGACTAAAGCCAAAAATGCTATAATAACAAGGAATTAATAATCAAACATCAAACATTAAACATTAAATTATGCCAATTATTCCAACTGTTATCGATAAAACCCCGCAGGGCGGAGAACGCGTATACGACATCTACTCCCGTCTTCTGGAGGAACGCATTATTTTTCTGGGTTCAGCCATCAACGATGAGGTGGCCAATACGGTGATCGCTCAGCTGCTTTTTCTGGAAAAAGTGGACTCCGGCAAAGACATTACTGTTTACGTCAATTCTCCCGGCGGATCAGTTTCCGCCACACTGGCCATGTACGACACCATACAGCTTGTGAAATGTGATGTTTCCACGGTTTGTATGGGCATCGCTGCCTCAGGCGGTTCCATCATTCTGATGGGCGGAACCAAAGGAAAGCGCTTTATTCTGCCGCATTCCGAGGTCATGATTCATCAGCCTTTAGGCGGTACAGAGGGGCAGGCGACTGATATTGCCATTCACGCTGAACACATCATTCAGACCAAAAAACTGCTGAATGAAATGATTGCCAGGCATACCGGACAGGATCTGAAAAAGGTTGAAGCCGATACCGAACGCGATTACTTTATGCGGGCCAAGCAGGCCTTAGAATATGGGATTGTCGATAAGATTATTGAAAAGCGGAAGTAACACAGCGTTTCAGGGCACAACGACAAACAATTGATGCAAATATAATAAGGTGTTAAGATTATCAGCCAAACCTAATTGCATTTGCGTATTTTATGAGTGAATACCAAAAGGTACAACCAGTGCTTTACAATATAGAAACGGTTTCAAAACTACCCAGAGATAAGCCCTATGGTGTCTTTGACCTTGATGGCACCCTAACCGAGCCCGGCGAAGAACTGCTTATGGCGACATTTGTCCGCCGTGTTAAAATCGGTGATCAGCTTATACGTGAAAAACTTATTGCAGGATTTGAACATTGGAAAGAGGGCAGAAAAGTTTATGAACCGTACCTGATTGAAATGGGACAGTTCTGGGCGGAAATGATGTCTGAGGCAAAGTTAACCCGGGCTGAAGTTATGGAAGCAAGCGAAAAATGGTTCGATCATGAAGGGCGAAACGAGGTTATGAGATACGCGTCACCGATGATGAATGAACTTGGGCGGCATAGGTTTAATCGCATGATGATAACTGGCGCGCCATGCGAAATAGCCCACCACTTCGCGTCAGGTATTGGTATCGAGCACGTTTTTTCTATGATGGCCGAAGTGGATTCTGTAGGAGCCTATACCGGAAAGATGCGCTATTATCACAATACCGGCTTACTTAGCAACAAGGCCCGCATTTGTGACGAAGCCAGAAAAAAATGCGCTTTTGGTATTGGCGCTGGTGATACTCAGTCCGATTCGGTGCTTGCGGAAACAGTTATACACGCGTATAAACATAACCCCAATGATATTGAGGGGCGCTTCTTCCTGATGAACCCGAGTGCCGACGTTCTTGCTCGAATGAAAGCCTCTGACAGACACCATTTCGATACAGGGAAAATCCAGGTGGTTGAACGAAGCTTTCGGTTGGAGTACACAATGGAAATGTGGAGAAACGCGCTTCGCGGTATTCTGATGGAAAATGAGGAAATGAGACCGGTATTGCGCGAAGTGGAAGACACTATGCCCAAAGCTGAAGTTCGAAGGATTTGGAGAATTGTTGAACAGGAATTACAGGATAAAGAACTGAAAAGACTAATGCAAAGACTGAAAGGGAGATTGCCGGAAGATGAGAACTTGCAAAAATAGAAAACTAGAGTATCATAATATTATCCTCTAACTTAAATCGAATGCCACGTGACCCGATTGAAAAATCGCTGACTGAATATCAACTTTCTCTGGAAAAAGGAGAGGCTTATGGCAGACTTAGCGGTTTATGTATACTAGCAGAGGAAGAAGACATCCATAAGGTACTAGGGCTACCGGATAAGTTACATACAAGATCTATGAAGGAAGTCCCAAATTATAGAGCGGCCATTATGCAACTCCTAAAGCAGTGCTTAACTAATGAAATAGATGATAATCAAGAAGCAGCTCATAAGCGAAAGCTAGCTCAGGAAATCATCGAAGGAATTGCGGCAATAGACCGGATTGAAGCAGAACTGAAAAGATTAGAGCTTGACGAGGATGGGGAGAATGACGACGAGGATAAAAAAGCCGTCTAAGAAAAGCTTTTCTGATATACTCAATCCATGTTTGAGCTTGGGCAAAAATCAGGCAAAGCGCGGCGCGGCGTTCTTAAAACCGCTCACGGGGAAATTCAGACCCCCTTTTTCATGACCATTGGAACCGCGGGTGCGGTCAAAGGTCTGCTTCCCGAAGAGGTCCGTGAGCTCGGCGGACAGATCATTTTGAGTAACACTTATCATCTGCACCTGCGCCCGGGTGAAGAGATTGTGAAAAAGGCCGGCGGCCTGCATAAATTTATGAACTGGAGCGGACCGATTCTGACCGACAGCGGAGGTTACCAGATATTTTCACTGGCCAAAATCCGCAAGCTCAAAGCCGACGGGGTGGAGTTCCAGTCGCATCTGGACGGGGCAAAAGTGTTTCTGACACCCGAAAAAGCCATCGAAATCCAGCATAAACTCGGTGCTGACATCATCATGTGTCTGGATGAATGCCCGGGCGCGCACGAGGAAAGGAAATATGTAAAGGAATCGATGGAAATTACAACCCGCTGGGCAAAACGCTGTAAAGATTTCCATTCAAAATTGGAAGCCGCGAACTCCTTGCTTTTTGGCATTGTGCAGGGCGGCATGCACTCCGATCTTCGCAAAGAATCGGCAAAACAGCTGACCGAAATCGGTTTTGACGGCTATGCGATCGGCGGTCTTTCAGTAGGCGAACCGAACCACGTGATGTATAAAATGCTCGACGAAACCGTGCCTGAATTACCCGAAGATAAACCACGATATTTAATGGGTGTAGGTACGCCGGAAGATATTCTGGAGGCTGTGGAACGGGGGGTCGACATGTTCGACTGTGTCCTTCCTACCCGCAACGCGCGTCATGGCTTCTTGTATACCTCAAACGGCATCGTCCGCATAAGAAACGAAGCTTACAAAGAAGACTTCACTCCGCCTGATCCGAACTGTGACTGTTATACCTGCAAAAACTACACCCGCGCCTACCTGCGTCATCTTTTCATATCAGCTGAACCGCTCAGTTTAAGGCTGAATACTCTTCACAATGTGGCTTTTTATCTGAACCTGATGAAAAGAATACGTGAAGCTATCATGGAAGATAGGTTTGAAAATTTCAAAAGTGAATTTCTGGCTATTGCATTAGGTTCTTAAGGCTTTCGATATTACCGCCCTCAGTAATATTCTTGATGTGATTCAGGGTTTCTCCTATTTCCGTGAAGCTGAAACCCATTGTGTTTCTTAGATAGTCCATAAGGTAAAAAACGCCATAAATCGGCAGAACAACAAGGACAAAGAAAATCAGAAAGCCAAAAACACTCCGGATGATAGCCATACGATGAAGGCTCTTCTGATATTTCAGAATGGCGTCCACTTTTTCTTCCAGTGTCATGTCTTCAGTCTTTTTTCTCATTGATAATTTTAATGTTAGCTTCTATTACATCTTTTTCCGGCATCACGCTGGGGGCGCCCAGGGTAAGGTCTTTGGCCTTCTGGTCTTTGGGAAAAGCAATTACTTCGCGGATATTCGGTTCACCGGCGAACAGCATTACCAGGCGGTCAAGGCCCGGCGCGATTCCGCCGTGCGGGGGCGCGCCGTAACTGAAGGCTTCCAGCATATGGCCGAAACGGATTTCGGCGTCTTCGGGGGTTATTTTAAGAATATCAAAAACCTTCTGCTGAAGTTTCTGCTCGTGAATTCTGATACTTCCGCCGCCGACCTCAACGCCGTTGAGCACAATGTCGTAAGCCACCGAACGGGCCTTTTCGGGTTCTTTGTCCAGAAGGCACAGGTCTTCGGTCATGGGACGGGTAAAAGGATGGTGGACCGCGCCGATTTCACCGGTTGCCTTATCTCTTTCAAAGAGCGGGAACTCATTGATCCATACGTAGGCAAAAACATCGGGATTTCTGAGCTTCAGTTTGTCCGCGCAGGCCAGACGGACCTGGCCCAGGCTTTCGCAGGCGGTAACAAAAGAGTCGGCACCAAACAAGACAATCTCTCCTTTTTTCGCTCCTGTTTTTTTGGTGATCTCGGTGATCTCCTTTTCCGACAGGAATTTTATGATGGGGGACTTGATCTCGTTTTCGCGGTAAACAAAGTAAGCCAGTCCCTTGGCGCCATGCACTTTCGCCACCTCCTCCATTTTATCCAGATCACTCCGCGGCCAGTCGGCAATACCTTCCGCTTTTAACGCCTTGACCACGCCGCCGGAAACGACCGCGTTTTTAAATACCCCGAATCCGCTTTCTCTTACAATATCGGAAATATCAACCATCTCCATTCCGAAGCTGATATCCGGCTTGTCACTTCCGTAGCGTTCCATAGCCTGCTTCCAGGTAAGAGTGGGGAATGGCTTTTTCTGGATTTTTTTGTGAGGCGCCAGTTTTTCGGTCAGTTTGATGAAAAGCTTTTCGGTGATATCCATTACGTCCTTTTCCTCGACAAAGCTCATTTCCACGTCCAGCTGGGTGAATTCCGGCTGACGGTCGCCGCGCTGGTCCTCGTCGCGGAAGCAACGAGCCATCTGAAAGTATTTATCAAACCCCGCTATCATAAGAAGCTGTTTGAGCTGCTGGGGACTCTGCGGAAGAACAAAGAACTTGCCGGGATACAGGCGGGATGGCACCAGGTACTCTCGGCTTCCCTCAGGAGTTCCTTTGATTAAAATAGGCGTTTCGATTTCCAGAAAACCCTCTTTATCCATAAAATCCCGGATCATCTTGACCATTTTGTGCCTCAGAATAATGTTCTTCCGCAGGCGCTCATGCCGAAGGTCCAGATAACGGTATTTCAGGCGAAGTTCCTCGTTTACGGCCTTTTCCACATCAATTTCAAAAGGAGGTGTTTTAGCGTCGTTTAAAATTTCAATCTCATTGATGTAAACCTCGATTTCTCCGGTTTCCATGTTCGGATTATTCTGCCCTTCGATACGCTTTCGGACTTCTCCGCTGACTTTTAATACGTATTCAGGACGTACCCCGTCAGCCACCTTTAAGGCAGCCTGATCAAATTCAGGATCAAAAACAATCTGCGTCAGACCATAGCGGTCGCGCAGATCAATAAAAATAATTCCTCCGTGGTCGCGCCGTCGGTGAACCCAGCCGCTGAGGATAACTTTTTCGCCGGCATTCTTGGCTGTCAGCTCGGTGCAGGTATGTGATCGGTACATTTTTGATGAGGATTAACCGAAAAAAAGATTACCACAGCCGGGGCAAATACTGAACACTAAAAAACCGACGCTCACAGGCGGTATCTCTTTTTTGGCATCATTGATATATCAATGATAATTCAATGATAATAATGGATTTATCAATGATGGTATTTCAGGTATTCAGCACTCATTCAACGTCTGTTCCCAAAACGGCTGACAGTTCCACTTTGTTAAGAGGGCCCTCACGCAATATTCGTACCTTTTTGCCTTCCAGCGAAATGACCGTTGACGGTAAGCAGACACCATGAAGATCACCGTCGAGCAGAAGGTCCGGCTTTTGTGCTTTATTTCTGAATACGCCGATGACATCCTCACAATTGCAGCAGACAGGCTTATCCGAAAGATTCGCGCTGGTGGTGATTATAGGTCCCTTAAAAGCCATTAGCAGGTAGTTCGTTTTAGCATCATAAGGAATGCGGATTCCTATAGTCGGCATTTCCGGAAAAAAATAATCCGGAATCTCCGGCCCTTTCGGCAGCACAATGGTGACCGGTCCGGGAAGAAGTTTTTCGCAGATTTTCTCCGCAAAAACAGTCAGCCTGACGAACCTGCGTAACGCCGCCTTCATATGGGCTGGCAGCATGATGCTCATGGGCTTCTTAGCGTCCCGTCCCTTGATCTGCTGAAGTTTCTTGAGCGCCTGCTCATTCATAAGGTCGCCGGCCAGCCCGTAACATGTATCGGCCGGGTGCGCGATAACACCGCCTGCTTTAAGAACCTTAATCGCTTCTTTAATATTTTCCGCATTGTTTTCAAGGCACTTCATAATAAACAGTATATCATTTTCAACAATATTATTGCCAAGTGCTGGCCGATTCTTTAAACTTCCTTCAAGAAAATGCCGCAAAAAAAGTTTAAAAAGATCGTGCTGCTCGGTTCCGGCGCCTTAAAAATAGGCGAGGCGGGAGAGTTCGATTATTCCGGCAGTCAGGCTATCAAGGCCTTTAAAGAAGAAGGCGTGAAAGTGGTTTTGATCAATCCGAACATTGCCACCAACCAGACAAGTAAGGGGCTGGCCGACAAGATTTACTTTTTGCCGGTGACTCCGTATTTTGTGGAACAGGTGATCAAAAAGGAAAAGCCCGACGCCATCGCGCTGAGTTTTGGCGGCCAGACGGCCCTGAATTGCGGGGTGACCCTTTACGAAAGCGGAGTTATTAAAAAATACAAGCTCGAAGTTTTAGGCACCCCCGTTAAATCCATTCAGCTCACAGAAGACAGGGACCTCTTCAAAAAATCCCTCGGGGAAATCGGCGTCAAATCGCCCCGCAGTTTTGCCTGCAATTCGATTGCCGAAGCCAAAAAGGCGGCCAATAAAATCGGCTTCCCGCTTATGATCCGCGCGGCTTTTGCTCTGGGCGGGCTGGGTTCGGGTTTTGCCCATAACAAAGAGGAGCTGGACGCCATTTTAGAAAAAGCTTTCGCCGCGTCGCCTCAGGTGCTGGTGGAAGAGAACCTGCGCGGGTGGAAAGAAATTGAGTACGAAGTAGTGCGTGACAGCGCCGACAACTGTATCACGGTTTGTAACATGGAAAACCTCGATCCGCTGGGTATTCATACGGGGGAATCCATCGTCATCGCGCCCAGCCAAACGCTGAACAATCACGAATACCAGAAGCTACGCAACATCGCGCTCCAGACTATCCGCCATCTGGGAATCGTGGGGGAATGCAATATTCAGTACGCCCTCGACCCAAAATCCGATGACTACCGCGTGATCGAAGTCAACGCGCGTCTCAGTCGCTCGTCCGCACTCGCGTCCAAGGCCACTGGCTACCCGCTGGCTTACATCGCGGCCAAGCTGGGTCTTGGTTACAACCTGCCGGAACTTAAGAACAACGTGACAGGCAAAACTTCCGCCTGCTTTGAGCCGGCGCTCGATTATGTAGCCCTAAAAATTCCGCGCTGGGACCTTAACAAATTCCGCAAAGTTTCCGATGAAATCTCGACCGAAATGAAATCAGTCGGCGAAGTAATGGCCCTTGGCAGGAATTTTGAAGAAGTGTTACAAAAAGGATTGCGCATGATCCAGATAGGGGCTTACGGACTGACGAATCATCCGTTCACTTTCGATAACATTGACGAGGCGGTACGGATTCCCACGCCCCGCCGCATCTTCGCCCTGGCCGAATCGTTCAGTAAGGGGTACGATGTCAAAAAACTTTACAAACTGACCGGCGTCGATCCCTGGTTCCTTTCCAAGATCGAAAACATCGCCAAACTGGCCAGAGAGATCAAACGCAAAAAAACCCTGCAAAAGATCAGTCCTGCCGATATGAAAAAATACAAGCAGGCCGGCTTTTCCGACCGCCAGATCGGGGACTGTGTGAATTCTGAAGAAATGAAAGTGCGGGAGTACCGCAAAAAACTGGGCATTTTGCCGGTCGTCAAACAGATCGACACGCTGGGCGCCGAATTTCCGGCAAAAACCAACTACCTCTACCTGACCTACTGGGGCGACAAAGACGATATCTCTTTTGGAAACTCGAAACTCAAAACTCGAAATTCGAGTTTGAAAACTTCGAGTTTAAAAAAGGCAGTGGTGCTCGGCTCCGGTCCCTATTGCATTGGTTCCTCGGTCGAATTTGACTGGTGCTGTGTGAATGCCATAAAAACGCTCCACAAATCGGGTTATGAGTCGATTATGATCAACTACAACCCAGAAACGGTGAGTACCGATTACGACGAGTGCGACAAGCTTTATTTCGATGAGCTCAGTCTGGAACGGGTGCTGGATATTTGCGACAAAGAAAAACCAAACGGTACCGTGGTTTCAATGGGCGGCCAGATTCCCAACAATCTGGCACTGAAGCTCGACAGGGAAGGGGTAAAAATCATGGGAACCGGCGTGAAAGACATAGACCGCGCCGAAAGTCGCGACAAATTCTCAGCCCTGTTAGACAGTCTGAAAGTGGATCAGCCGCTGTGGAAAGCTTTCACTAAAATTGAAGACGCTTACAGGTTCGCCGAAGAAGTCGGTTATCCGGTGCTGGTCCGCCCGAGTTATGTTCTTTCGGGCGCCGCTATGCGAGTCGCTCACACTCATGCGGAACTCGAGAGCTTTTTGGGAAAGGCGGTGAAGGTGAATACAGAAGCGCCGGTGGTGATCAGTAAATTCGAAGTAGGCGCCCGCGAAATCGAGATGGACGCCGTAGCTGACAAAGGAAAGGTGCTTATCTACGCCATTTCCGAGCATGTGGAAGACGCCGGCGTGCATTCCGGTGACGCCACCATTGTTCTGCCACCACAAAAAACCTATCTGGAAACACTGAGGCGGGTGAAGAAAATCGGAAAAGAGATTGCCAGGGGTCTGAATATTACCGGCCCTTTCAATATTCAGTTTCTGGCCAAAAACAACGAGATAAAAGTCATTGAATGCAATCTCCGCGCCTCCCGCAGTTTCCCTTTTGTTTCAAAAGTGACCGGCTACAACTTTATCGACATCGCGACGAAAGCCATGCTCGGCAAGTCCGATAAAAGCAAACGCTATCAGACTGTGGACCTGGATTATGTCGGCGTAAAATTTCCGCAATTCTCTTTCCCGCGCCTGAAAGGCGCCGACCCCGTGCTCGGCGTCGAGATGGCCAGTACCGGTGAGGTGGCCTGCTTTGGAAACGACCTTGAAGCCGCCTTCCTGAAATCCTATCTGGCGGTCGGTCACAAGATTCCAAAGAATGGGATTCTGCTTTCCATCGGCAGGATGAAAGACAAAGTGAGTATGCTCGAAACATGCCAGCAGATGGAAGCGATGGGCTACCCGCTTTTTGCCACCCAAAACACCGCCGCCTTCTTACAGGAAAACGGCATAAAGGTGACGATGCTCCACAAAGTTTCCACGCACAAAAAACCAAACATCTCCGATCACGTGATGGGCGGCAAAATAGATCTTGCGATTGTCATCCCCACCAAATACGCCCACGACGAAGTCACCGATGGCTACCGAATCCGCCGCATGTGTGTGGACAAACACATCCCCCTGTTTACCAACGTGCAGTTTACCAAAACCATGATCCGCTCAATGGCAAAATACGGAGTCAAGGACTTGGATATTAAAGATTGGAGTGAGTATAGGAACGCCTAGGCGAGTAGCTCCTTCACCACCTTATTCACCACACCGCCGTCGGCCTTGCCTTTGACCTTGCCTATCACGGTGCCCATCACTTTGCCAAAATCGGCAGGTCCTGCAGACATTTGCCCGATCACTTCCTGCACGATCTTCTTAACTGCGTCCTCGCTCATCTGCTCGGGCATATATTTTTCAAAAACCTTGATCTCATCCAGCTCTTTTTGGGCCATGTCCGTTTTTCCGCCTTTTTCAAAGCCCTCGGCGGCCTCTTTACGCTGTTTAATAGAGCGTTTCAGAATGTCAAAAATCACGTCGTCGGTCGCCACTTTTTCGGCCCCACTGACCTCATATTTCATAATATCGGCCTTCAGCATACGCAGGGCGTCCAGTTCAGGCGCGCGCGCCTTCATAGCGGCCGTCATATCGGCCACGATTTGTTCTTTGAGAGTCATATTAAGTAGGGGATTAACGATAAATCTTGCACCTTAAATTAGCACCTGAACCGCGCAGTTTCATAGCTTTTTCCAGGCGGTCGAAGGCCGAAATATAGGCGGCCTGGCGCATGGTGCATTTGTATTCTTCCTGAAAATGATGAACGCGGGCAAAGGACTCCTGCATGATTCGTTTGAGCTTCATTTTGACCTCCTCCAGCGGCCAGTAATAAGCCTGCTGGTTTTGGAGCCATTCAAAATACGAAACCGTCACCCCGCCGGCGTTGGCCAGAATATCGGGAATGATCACCACACCATTTTTACTCAGATACTCATCCGCATCTCCACTGGTGGGGCCGTTGGCCAGTTCCAGCATGATTCTGGCTTTGATGTTTTTCATGTTTTCTTCCGTCACCTGATTTTCCATGGCGGCCAGCACCAGAATATCACAGGGGACTTCCAGGATTTCATGAGACTTCACCGCTTTACCCTCACTTGATTCAATCACCGAACCCTTTTCCTTTTTCGTCTTCATAATGGCCTGAGGATCCATACCCTTTTCATTGTAAAGGCCGCCCCTGGAATCACTGACGCCCACAATGGTGTAACCCAGATTGTGCAGAATGTCCGCCGCGTGCTGGCCGGCGTTGCCGAAGCCCTGCACCACTACCTTATAATCCGTTTTGCGGTCTTTTTCGTCGAGGGTATTCAGATACTCTTCCAGCACGTAAACGCCTCCCTGCGCGGTGGCCGTGTCGCGCCCCAATGAACCGCCAACCTCAATCGGCTTACCTGTTACCACGCCGGGCTGGTACTTGTTGACCAGTCGTGAGTACTCATCCATAAACCAGGCCATAATCTGGCCGTTGGTGTACATGTCGGGCGCGGGAATATCGTGCTCAGGGCCGACAATCTGATAGGTAGCCTGCACGTATTTTCGGGTCATGCGTTCCAGTTCGCCACCACTCATTTTTTTTGTATCGCACTTGATACCGCCCTTTCCGCCGCCATAAGGGATTCCGACAACCGCGCACTTAAAGCTCATTTCGGTGGCCAGTGCCTTTATTTCTTCCAGGCTGACCTCGGGAAAATATCGGATGCCTCCTTTAAAAGGCCCGCGCAGTTCCGAATGCTGTACGCGGTAGCCTTCAAACACTTTAAGCGTGCCGTCGTCCATACGCACAGGCAGTGAAACCATCAAAGTTTTTTGCGGGTGAGAAAGAGCTTCCAGAACCTCGGAATCCAGGTGCATTATCCCGGCCGCCTTCTGCATATTACTAAGCGTGTTTTTGTAAAAGTTCATAATTTTTTAACTTAAAAAATCAAAACCACTCTACTCCCGTAATGCATTTTTGAAAAGTCACCTAAGCAACCAGACGCCTGGGAATCATTTCATTGATCCTTGTTGTCACCTCATAATTAATGGTCTGCGAATTCGCCGCCATTTCCTCAGCGGTGATTTCTTCTTTACCCTGTCTGCCGATCAGCACCACTTCGTCTTCAAGCTTCACTTCGGGAATATGCGTGACATCCACCATTATCATATTCATGCATACCCTGCCGATGACCGGCGCGCGCTTTCCGTGAATCAGCACATGACCTTTGCTGCTCAGCAGGCGGACATAACCGTCGTAATAACCCACCGGAAGCACCGCAATGCGGCCCTTGTGGGGCATTTCGTAAGTGCAGCCGTAGCCGATAAGAGAACCGATTTCCACTTCTTTCACCTGAGCCACAATCGTCTTCCAGGTAAGAGCGGGAGTGAGGGTAATATTGATACCTGCGTGCTCCGCCGCCCGCAAAGTTGTTTCACTTGGCCATAACCCGTAGGCGCCGATTCCGATACGCACAAAATTAAAATGGGCTTCAGGCAGTAATATGGCCGCGGCCGTGTTGGCGCAGTGGCGGTAATGCGGCGCGTGACCGTGTTCTTCAAGTAAGCGATAGGCTTTTTTAAATTCCTTTAGCTGGTACAGGGCGTATTTGTGGTTGATGCGGTCTTCCAGGTTGGCAAAATGGGTGGAAAGCCCAGCCATCCTGAGATTCCTGTGTTTCTTAAATTCCTCTATTATTTTTGGCAATTCATCCAGCCGGACACGCTGACGATGATTACCTGTTTCAATTTTCAGATGAAGGTTCACAGGCTTTTTTAATTTGCCCAGCGCGTGGATCGTCTCCGGATTATAAACCGTCAGGTCGCACTTTAAATCAACGGCTTTCTCAAGATCGGAAAGGGGAGTATAGCCGATCAGAAGCAATGGCGCTTTGATTCCTGCTTTTCGGAGTGACTCCGCTTCAAAAACCGCGTTGATACATAAATAATCCGCGCCTGCTTCCAAAAAAGTCTTAGAGCATTCTGCCAGGCCATGGCCATAAGCATTCCCTTTAACCGCGATGCCAAGTTTAACATCCTTTCCTATAAGACTGCGGAGAGTTTTAACATTAGAGGTCAGAGCCTTCTTGGAAATTTCAACCCAACTTAATTCCATATCAGCATTTTATACTGATGTAATAATATTCAACAAAGGATTTTTGAAAAAAGTCTTCGTCAGTCCCGTGAAGCGATAGCGGTGTCTCCTCTTACAAAAAGAGGCTGATCAGCTTTGACCATCATGCGGATTTTCGGGTCATTCTGAAGAGCCTCAAGGGATTTGATCTGGGCGATCTGCATGTCCCAGACTTCATTTTCAGTAATAAGCTGAGACCTTTTAAGTTCAAGATTCTTAAGGGCGTAACCCTTGGTGGCGTTTCGGTTGGCATGGGCCAGATAAACAAGGCTGATGATGGCGACCAGTATAATCGTGAAGAAGGTCAGCGACGTCATGCCAAACTCAATTTTTTGGGACAGGGTCCTTTTTCGCACGTTCTCGGAGTATTTACTTTCAATAAATAATGCTGAAGACATGTATTTATGTGTTTGTGTTGGGAAGTTGAGGTTGATCATAATTTCTCCGCGGCCCGCAGTTTCGCGCTTCGCGAACGGGGGTTCCGAGAGACCTCAATACCGGAAGGTATTATAGGCTTTCTCGTTAAGATATAAAGCTTTTTTTCAAATTGACATTGACACATTGGCAGTTCCTTGGGGCAAATACAGTTTCGGGTCTGGTCCCTGAAAAAGTTCTTAACCATGCGATCTTCCAGCGAATGATATGAGATGACCACCAGACGCCCTCCTTTTTTGAGCAGTTTCAGGGCTTGTTCCAGTGCTTTTTCCAGTACTTCCAGTTCGCGGTTCACATAAATCCGCAGGGCCTGAAAGGTGCGGGTGGCCGGATGAATCCCGCCACGGCGGGCAGGCTTGATCGTGCTTCCTATCACGCGGACGAGCTGAAGTGTGGAAGTGATGCGTTTGTTCTTCCTGGCATGGACAATCCGTTTGGCGATCATCCGGCTTCGCCGTTCCTCGCCGTAATAAAAAAGGATGTCAGCCAGATCTTTTTCGGAGTAGGAATTCACAACTCTTTCGGCCGTGAGCTTCTGACGCCGGTCGTAGCGCATGTCCAGCGGACCTTCTTTCATAAACGAGAAACCGCGTTCCGGGTCCTCGATATGCGGTGAAGACAGGCCGAGATCAAAGAAGATAGCATCTGGCTGAAAATGGTGCTTGGACGCAAATTCAGCCAGATGCTCGAAGTTTGAATGGATAAAGATGACCTGCTTTTCATATTTCTTTAATCGTTTTTTGGCCTCTTTCAGATTCCGTTCATCCTGATCAAAGGTCATCAGCTTTCCTTTGGGGCCGATTTTTTTCAGAATTTCCAGACTATGTCCGCCCAGCCCCAGGGTCGCATCGATTACATGTTTATTTGCCTCAGGATTTAAAAGATCAAGCGTTTCAGTAAGCAGTACGGGAGTGTGAGTTAGTTCAGTCATAGGTGTTGAGCGGGAAAACACAAAACAGCGCTTAAGAGAGTCTGCCTGCCGGCAGGCAGGCGCGACAATAACGCATTTGTGAGCCAAAATTGTATACAGAGGTAGTATTTTTTTGTGTTTTCATTCGCTCGTTTTTGTTTTACACCCTCAATCTAGATTGTATAAAAAATTTGGTCAATAACAAATTTTGTGTTCAGCCTTTTTTAGAGTTAAAAGGGATTGACAAAATAGAAGAAAGTGGTAAAATGATATACCAATTGCTCTTCAAAATCATTGAAAAATCGCTGAGGACATCAGTGTCCCGAGAACTTCCTTGACCGGAGGTTCAGGACCTGGAAACTGATTCCCCTCAGCGCTTAGAAAACGCGAGTGGATGTAGGAGAAGAGATATGAAACTCTCAGTTGCCATTGCCATCGCCACCACCACCCTCACCCTCGCCGCCTGCGTCGTGCAGGTCGCAGAGACCGAAGCCGAGGAGGTCTACGGCGAGTAGAGGGGGAATCACACGCAGGTTGGCCTGGTCCGGTGTCACACCGTACCGGCCGGCCTGTTCCCCATACACTCGTTATACAAATTGATGTCTTTTAGACATGTATTTGTATAATGCCTGCGAAGTATATACAGGGAGCGCTTTATTCATAATATCTGTCACCTTGTGTATTCACCTTTTTTCGCTAAACTTCGTTAGCGAAAAATCGCGAATCTTCAATATTCTCCGCCGCACCCGCCACCGCCGGCCTCTTCGCTATGTATGTTTTCTAGTCAATAGCTTCGCATCACTTCATTAGGCGTCTGCATCTCCAATTGCTGTAACGGGTAAGCCCTGCCCGCTTAATCGTTTTTCTGACGCTAGATAAACTGACTGAGAAACCATTCTTATGCGGGGTAAGTGGGGATTGCATGTACATAGTTTTGCACAAGGTGATGCAAAGCTATTGAACCATTACAAAGTTGTGATTTCAGAAAATATGATTCACTGATCGAATTATCACCGATAAAACAGATCAAGACAGACGGTTTTGGTATTGTTGATTGGTTTCTGGCTCCTTTTTGCGTTTGACTTTTTGTAAGTTATTTGATAAACTATTGATAGTTATTTGATAAACAATTGTAAATATGTCTTTACACCTTCTGACAGCCCAAAAAATCATCTCTACCCGCAATTTTCAGTCTCAATTTGCCAAAATGGTCAAAAATGCGGAAGAACAGGGAATTTATTACAACGTTGTAAAGAACGGCGAAAGTATCGGTGTTTTTTTACCGGCACATTTTTGGGAATCCTTGTTGGAAGATATGGAAGGGCTTTCATCTCCTCGTTACCTAAAAGGTATCAGAGAAGCACGTGCAGAGTTTGAACGAGGAGAACATGTATCATTTGAAGAAGCATTTGCAGATGTTGATTAGATTAGCAATCAAAGCCCAGAAACAGCTGGAGCAATTGGACATGAATACAAAAAGACGCCTTAAAAAAAAGCTGGCGTGGTATATCCTGCATGATGATCCGCTTGTTTTTGCGGACACTTTGACAGACTCGGAACTGGGTCAATACCGATATCGCATCGGTGATTATCGGGTGATTTTCGATGTTGCTGATGACACGATCCGAATCAATCAAATCGGTCATCGGAAAGAAATTTATCGTTAAGTTCGTTCCTGATTGCCCTTTGCGCATTCTTGTGCATCTGGCGTTTTTTCTGTAAACTTTGCTAGCGATAAACCAATAAAAATGCACAAACTCACCACCCTCCCCAACGGCCTTAAAGTAATATTAACGCCCATCGAAGGCACCAAATCAGTTACGGTTCTTTGCCTTGTAGGGGCCGGTTCACGTTACGAAACGCGTGACATCAACGGAATTTCACACTACCTGGAACACATGTTCTTCAAAGGTGCTAAGCGCTATACAAACGCTGCTGAGGTCTCGACCGCCATAGACAGTGTGGGCGGTGACTTCAACGCTTTTACCGGAAAGGAATACGCCGGCTATTACGTTAAACTCGCCTCCCATCAAAAAGAAATCGCCTTCGACGTCATCGGTGACATGATGACAGCTGCCACTTTCCTGCCTGAAGAAGTCGAAAAGGAAAGGAATGTGATCATGGAGGAGTACAACATGTATCAGGACACCCCCATGTATCAGGTCGGCTGGGATTTCGAACGCCTGCTTTTTGGCGACCAGCCAATGGGCTGGGACCAGATCGGCACACGTGAGACCATTATGGCTCTGAAGCGCGACCAGTTTGTGGAATACAAAAACGCCCTTTACACGGCTGACAACACGGTTATCAGTATATCCGGAAGTTACGGTGAAAACGAAGTCATGCAGCTTATCGATAAGTACTTTCCAGTACAGGCAGGCAGGCGCGCCTTTGACTTTAAGCCTTACGTTGAAATGCCGACGGAAAAGCAACTGATCATGCAGCACAAAAAAACGGAGCAGGGGCATATCATCATCGGATTCCCCGGCCTGCCCGCCCGCCACAAAGACGAGTACGCCGAAAAGGTCCTCAGTGTGATTTTAGGCGGAAACATGAGTTCCCGTATGTTTATGCACGTGCGCGAACAGAAAGGCCTTTGTTATTACGTCCGCACAAGTACCGATGATTACTCCGATACCGGCGCTATCACCACTTCCGCAGGCGTGGATATCACCAGGGTAGACATGGCCATCGAAGCGATTTTGCATGAATATCAGCTCATCACTAAAGAGCCAGTCAGTGAAGCCGAACTGAAAAAAGGAAAGGAATTTATGAAAGGTAAGATCATCCTGCGCCTGGAAGATTCAGAGGAATACGCTCATATGATGGGCAAACAGGCCCTGCTTTACCCCACAGTGCGGAGTATGGATGAAATCTTACGGAAAATTGACGCGGTCAGCATCGAAGACATTCAGCGTGTCGCCAGGACGCTTTTCGCGGAAGAAAAAATGAAGATGGCCATGATCGGTCCATTTGACGATGAAAAACATTTCGCAGGCTTATTGCGCTATAAATAATTTGTAATTTTTAATTAGTAATTGATTAAAATATGGAACGCACCCTTGTACTCATAAAACCCGACGGCCTCCAGCGCGGCCTGGTTGGTGAGGTGACCCGCCGCCTTGAGCAAAAAGGCCTAAAACTGATCGGCAGCAAAATGATGAAACTTTCAGAAGGTCTGCTCAAAGAACATTACGCGCACATTGCCGACAAACCTTTTTTTCCAGGCGTGAAGACATTTATGATGTCCGCGCCTGTCATTGCCCAGTGCTGGGAAGGGGTGGAAGCCGTTGAAACCGTCCGGACGATCGCCGGCGTGACCAACGCAAGGAAAGCCACCGCCGGCACCATTCGCGGCGATCTGGCCATGAGCCTGCAGTCAAACGTCGTGCACGCCTCCGACAGCCTTGAAACCGCCCGCGTCGAAGTTCCACGCTTCTTCAAAAAAGACGAACTCTTTGAGTGGGATATGACGCGCATCCAGCACCTGTACGCGGAAGGCGAAGCCTGAAAACCTATTCCGTATAGGTAATAATGAAATGGATGATTCCGAAGCTATCCTGCTTTATGCCGATTCCGATTTTCTTCCAGCGACTGTCATGCATACCGGTATTTTCGGCAATAGCTTTTTTAGCGTTTTCAAAACTGCTGTCGCCCCTATAGTAAGCCCCTAATGTTTCAGACACTCCGCCGTTCCGCAGTGAATCCGTGAAAGTGCCGTCGGGGGCGGTCAGAGGATTGCAGGAAGCTGCAGAAATGTCGCACCACTTTTCCGAAATCCATTTATCGACCCAGGACTGGGCGAGTGAGTTCAGGTCATCTTGCAGGTTAATCGCCGTGCTCCGCTCAGCGTTCAAAGCCGATACGACTTCGGAGCGCAGATCGGCCACTTCAGAAAAATCAATCGGGTTATCCGAAAAAATCTGCACAAAAATAATTCCGTTGTCGCCGTCCTGTGTAAAGCCGAAACCGACTCTCTGCCACTCAGGATTCAGAATGTTGCTTCTGTGGGAGGCGCTACGCATCAGGCCGTATTCCGCCAGGGAAACTGAAACGTCCCGTGCGATATTTTCCGAAACATACTGGGCGATGGCGTAGTTCTTCCGGAGGTCATTGGAGGTCATGCCTTCAGGATTCCAGTGGCCGAAATAACCCCGCTCAGCCATATCGTCACTCTTGGCCTGGGAAAGCTGGGTCAGGCTGGAATTCAGGCTGACAGGGCCAAACCCCTGAGCCGCCCGGTCCGCGTTAACCAGCTGGAGCATCTCGCTTTGCAGGGCGCCAGGATCGGAACTAAGACTTGCCGTCTGAAGATCTGCAAGGTCCGTCGGATTGGGGATAAGCGGGTAGGTGATTTCCGCGTAAACGGGAATGTTAACGGCCGCGATACCCTGTTCGTCGTTGATTTCAAAGAAATACAGACTGCCGCTTGTTGGGGTGTAGCTCAGGCGGACATCGCTGGCGGAGGCGGGAAAAATATCAGTCCCCAGCGTTCCTTTGTATGCTGTGTGGGTCGGGCTGTTAAGGGCCAGCTCCTCCGTCTGGCCATTTGGTAGTATTACCCAGCCGACGGCATTAAGATTCACTTTCGGGTCTACTTTAAAATTAAGCGGACTTCCGGACTTCAGCGTGGCGGGCAGGCTGAGAACATTAACTTTTTCATCTTCCACAATATATTGGTGGTGCGTTTTGGCATTGAAACTGGAACTGAGAGGCGGACTCCAGGCAACGGCTCCTGGTTCCGAGAAAGAAGCTCCGTCCAGGCTGGCGCTACGGATCTGTACCTGCGTGTCTCCGGCCGACCAGCCCTCAAAATCCGGATAGTGGGGGGTTAGCTGAGTTTTTCCGCGCACAAAATAGTCTTTTCGCTTCGTTCCCTGAATAAAGCTGACTTTGCTGACATCGTGGCCGGGATCCTGAGTCCACTGAACTACCAGGTCGCCCTGGCTGATGCTAATATTAAGATCCGTTGGCGCAGGCAGAGCGGAATTTTCGGATTGTGTAAGACAGCTGACGGGCAGCGCGGTAACGCTTTCCACCACACTTGACCCGGAATCGCCCGGAATCACCCCCAGATTGTAATTGCCAGCGCCCGGGAAAAAAACCGGAATACTGAAAGTGCCGTCATTGTTTTTTTGAGTCGTGAAGGGGAACTGGGTTTTGGAATCGGGAGCCAGAAAGGCGCTGACTTCCTTTTTCGAACTGGCGGAATTTCCTTCCAGAAAAAATACCTCATCTGCGAGGAATGTATTTGGCAGTGAGGCATTCAGGGTGATATTTTCGAAGGCGCTTTCGGAATAGTATTTAAGCGTTGGTTTACCGGGGCAGGCGGCCGACGCTTTCGGGGCGGAACTTCCGCCTGGCGGTCCGCTGACGGGCGTGATAGAAACTGAAGCGATGCCCTGCGAAAGTGGGGCAATGGCTTCAAAAGCGGCTTTGCTGAGATCAACAATACGATTTTCATCACCGTAAGGTCCGCGGTCGTTCACCCGCACGTAGGTTTCTTTACCGTTGTCCAGATTCTTCACTTTCAGCCAGATGCCAAAGGGCAGGGTGCGGTGGGCGGCGGTAAAAAGGGAGGCGTCAAAAACCTCGCCGCTGGCCGTGCCTTTGCCATGAAAGGCGGCGCCATAATAGCTGGCCTTGCCTTCCTGGTACCCCTCCGGCTTCATCGCCAGCTGGTACATAAGCTGGGCCATTAGTCCGCGTGTCACCGGTGTGGCCGGTTTCACATCTTCATCCGCTCTCTGAGGGAGCAGTGAAATGGAAAAGGCGTAACTAAAATAAGGGGCGAACCATGCGTCCGCCGGTACGTCCGCGTAAGGGTTCTCATCCGGAGCTGTCGTCTCGACGTGATTTGTTTTCAGCAGTATCTTTAAAATCTCCGCCAGATTGATCGTATCGCCGGGGCGGAACATGCCTGTATCGCTGTCTCCGCCAACAATTCCCAGATTCCTGCCTTTGGCCGCGTATTTGGCGTACCAGGTGCCGTAAAGCACGTCCGGAAATATTTCCTGATCCTGTATTTCGGGAACCAGCACGCCGGAACCCAGCAGAATAATTTTGAGAGCTTCGGCCCGGTTCACCTGCTGGTCCGGGCGGAAACTGCCATCCGCGTATCCCTCTACAATGCCATTCTCCTGTAAATACTCAATAGCTTCGTAATACTGGTGACTGCTGGTGACGCCCGAAAAGACGGCGTGCGCGGACTGACTGAGCACCAGAAAAGCGGCAACAAAAAAAGAAAATGCGGTGATTTTTTTCATGGTTCATTTTAAATCGGAAACATTATACCAAAAAATTCACAAAAAAACCTCTTTGGTGTACATTGTGGTGGATGATCCACAATACCTATATCACCGCCATCTTCATCGCCTCACTCCTAAGCTGGGCATCCTGGTTTGTGGTGGTTTACAAACTGAGTCCTTTTTCTCAGCCATCTCTTGGTCTGTCCCTTTTTTATTCCAGTTTATTTATTGCTTTAGCCGGCACCTTCGCGCTGTTTTTTTACTTTCTGCGCGTTTGGGCAAACAAAAAAGAGATCTACAACGTTCACCTGAACACTTCCCTGCGTCAGGGAACTCTGCTGTCGATCATGGTCATCGTGGGGCTGGCCTTCCAGCGCCTTCGGGTGCTCACCTGGTGGGACGGCCTGTTGCTTCTGGCGATTGTGCTTCTGATTGAATTTTATTTTAGCAGCCGGGACTAGAGTTCAGTCCTGAACTAAGTCATAAACCGATGCGATTTCTTTGATGAAAGTCTGAGCAAGCGTGTATGTGTAAGCACCCTGATACGGAATCAGGAGTACGTCACCTTCTTTTGGCTTACCCGCTGTGTACAGGTAATAGCCCCAAAGATCTTCCGGTGTGCAGAGCGACCCATAGGTAACGAAAGGGATTTCACGCGTGACGCTGAACTGAGAAAGATTAAAAATAGGAGCGTAGTAATAGAACTGAAAAAGTTCCCAGCCGACCAGATTTGTGCCACCGTCCGTAATTCCGATCCGCCCCTCTTTAATGTCCATCAGCCGGAGCAGAAAGTGCATAGAGCTGTGTGAAATAAAGCGGCCGGGTTCCGCGTAAAATTCCGCGTTGGGTATAAGCGGCCGGATTTTGGATTTCAGTGCGGCTGAGATTTGCGCCGCGAACACTTCAATGGGATCTGTGCAAAGGGGAACGATTCTTGATTCGAATTTGTCCTCAAAAACCCTGTCAAGTATTTCGGGGGGCAGGTTAATGGTCTGGTCGGGGTTCCATGAGTACATGGCCATAAAATGCTCGGGATAGTAACCGCCGCCGATATCCAGATATTCAAAACGATCCCTCTCTTCTTTCGTGAAATTCGAAAACAGATAATGCGCCAGTTCCGACAGGGTTCTTACGTACTTTTCTGGAGTATGGTTAAAGCTGATGTGAAAATGGATTCCGCAGAAATTCAGGGACGGGAATTTTTGGGCCTTGCGGAAAAAATCAGCCAGCTGGGCAATCGGAATTCCGAATTTGGTCCAGCCCGCCTGCATGGCGGTAACAATCCGCACCCCGCATCGTGCCACAATTTTTCGTTTCGCGGCCATTTTAGCCAGCAGTTCCATTTCCCTCTCGCTTTCCAGATTGACGGTGATTTTTTTGTAATTATCCAGAATCAGTTCAAAGTCCTTTTCAGTCTTAGCCGGTCCTGTGTAAATAATCTTTTTGG
>JAZDNJ010000027.1:0-2756 GCA_043800105.1 Patescibacteria group bacterium | reverse complement strand
AAAATTTTTTTGGTGGCTTTCCATTGCCTTGAACAAAGGAGCCAAAATGACTTCGCTATATATAAAAGGTATGAGGGTCACCGAGAACGTGACGCCTCAGACGGCCAATAAATATATTGGCCAGAAATTAGTCCCGCCGAGGCGGGATGTATAATGTTTAGATAGACATTAGATCCCGTGTCTACCTCCTTTGATGTTAAAGAGCGGCGCGGACACATTGGACCCGACTTTATGTCAGGGTCAGATAACATGACGCGCAGACATGACATCACCCCGCCGTGGCGGGATAAAGCCATGTCTACTTTCCATGTCTGCAGGGCTTGTACTAAGCCTTCCCTTGATTTTTAATTATTCCCCGACAGGTTATCAGAAATCCCTTATGTTCGCCATATATAACTGTCTATTTAGACATTTGTTACATATTTTGACTTGCGAAAAATACTCAATTATTTCAAAAAGACAATCTGTCCAGAATTTTGAATTGTTTACATACAAAATAGACAAATTGTCAAAATCCAATGTCCTGAAAAAACTTTGGCATTTTTTGTTTGATTTTAAAGCCCAAATCCGTATAATCCCCTTGCGGGGTAGAGCAGTGGTAGCTCGTCGGGCTCATAACCCGGAGGTCGTAGGTTCAAATCCTACCCCCGCAACCACCAAAAGAATTACGGGGCTAACTTTCAGCCGGCTCACCAACAGGTGCAGTTTCTTTCGGTTCGAAGAATTTATCCGGAATGTTTTTTGGCGTAGTTGTAACAGAAAGCGTCTGGCCAAAAAAGTATTCCCACCACTGTTCCCTGTTTGGCTTATTTAAAACAGAATCGGGAGAAAGGATATCAGTCATAAGCTCTACCGGCCCCTGTTCGACATTCTGATCAGAACCGGGGAGGATAATCAGCTTTTCACCCGGATTAAGAAGATTCAGATTCTCTTTCGCGTAACGGTCTTTGTATTCGTCGGATTCCAGATATTTCAGGTCATACGGCTTCTGATTTACCAGATCCGCCAAACTGTTTATTTCATTTTTAAAAGTGTCGATTTCACTTTCAAGTTTATAATCATGATAAATAGAAATTGCCAGCGCAAAAAACATGTAGAAGAAAAAGAAGAATCCCCCCATTATAAGCAGCTGAAATGTGAATGACTTTCTTTGCATCATAATGCTAACATGTTACCTGAACTTAATATGCTAGACAATTTTCGACACATCCATTTCATAGGAATCGGAGGAAGCGGAATCAGCGCCCTGGCTTATCTGGCCATGTTCCACGGGTTAAAAGTATCCGGTTCCGATATCGCTCCAAATCCGACCACCGAAAACCTGAAAAAAAAGCGGAGCCCGGATATATATTGGTCACAATAAGGACAATCTTGGTGATCTATGTGAACTGGTGGTTTACTCAGAAGCCATCAATAAGAAAAAAAATCCTGAATATATGGAAGCTTCGCGGCGCGGGATTCCGACCCTGAGCTATTTTGAAGCGCTCGGCCAGATATCGGAACACAAAAAAACGATTGTGGTCGCCGGCACCCATGGAAAGACCACGACAACCGCCATGCTGGGACTGGCTCTGATTGAAGCCAAAGCGGACCCGACAGTGGTTGTCGGCAGCCAGGTGGCCGCTTTCGAATCCAGGAATCTGCGGACAGGTCACAGTGAGTGGCTGGTGGCCGAAGGCTGTGAGTACAGGCGGTCCTTCCTGCATCTGCACCCTTTCGGTGTGGTACTTTTGAACTGTGAACTTGAGCACGTGGATTACTATAAAAATGAGGAAGATTACGTCGCGGCCTTTCAGGAACTTGTCGCCAAAATTCCGGAAGAGGGATTTTTGGTGTACAACGCGGATGATGAGAACTGCCGACTGATAAGTGAGTCGTGCAAGGGCAAAAAGTTCCCGATAACAATGAAGGCCGCCGAAAAACTCACCCTGAAAGTTCCCGGCGAGTTTAACCAACTGAATGCCGCCCACGCCCTGAAAGCGGCCGAACAGGTGACGGAAAATACGGACGGCGTGCGTCAGGGTCTTGAGAACTTTACCGGAACAGCCCGGCGCATGGAAGTGAAGGGGGAGAAAAACGGCGTACTGCTGATGGACGACTACGGCCACCATCCCACGGAAGTTCGTGCCACTCTTAAAGCGCTAAAAGAAGCCCACGCCGACCGCCGAATAATCTGCGTTTTTCAGCCTCATCAATACTCCCGCACATACGAACTTCTGGACAATTTTGCTCGAGCTTTTGGTAATGCTGACCTGGTCATCATTCCAAATATTTTCGAAGCCCGCGATACCGGCGAAGATAAGGACAGGATTTCAGCTGAAAAACCGGTTCAGGCCATCGGTAAACAGCATCCAGATTGCCGTTGGGGCGAGAACTTTGAAAAAGCCCTGGCAATACTCAGAAAAGAAGCCAGAAAAGGCGATCTGATTGTAACCATGGGTGCCGGGGACGTATATAAAATTGGTGAAAACTACTTAACCACCATCTAAATAATAGAAAACTATGAAATCACTTCGCCCATTTCTTTTTGCCCTTATTATATTTCTCCTTTCGCCCGCTCTGGTCCACGCCGAGTATTTTGATATTACGGATTTCAAATCCGATATTGTTTTAAATGAAGACGGAACGTTCGATATCACCGAGAACATTGATGTCACCTTTACGGAACAGCGTCATGGGATTTATCGGGATATCGATACGCAAGGCCTTTCCATCGATGTTAAAAATGTCAAAGATCAAAACGGTCATGACTGGAA
>JAZDNJ010000023.1:0-2759 GCA_043800105.1 Patescibacteria group bacterium | reverse complement strand
AGCCACATTGTTCACAGTACCCGTAAGTTTTCCGCCGCCGTTCTTGAGCGTCCAGTCACAGGGTTTGTCTGCCGCCAGCGAGGCAGTGGTACCCAGCTTCAGGCCGGCGGGAAGTACGGTGATAGACGGAGCGGTCGACGGTTTTTTGACCTTCGCCACCCCGAAGAATTCCTGATAAACCTGAGAATTGTCGAACTCGTAAGTCGTAATCTGGTTCTTATCCGGCGTCAGGCCTATGAGCGGCCATGAAAGGCGGGAATAAGTCTGTTTGCCGTTTACGTCACGGAAGGCCCTGAGGATAATGGATTCCATTTCCTTCTTGTCATTGTTGTAGAGGGGGTTATTGAGCTGGGTCTTGTAGTCGATATCGAAGAGGTAAGCCTTGTCCGCGGAATTGTAGGTGACGCCTGTAACGGTCTGAAGAGGGACAGTGCCTTCTTTGAGGGCCCGTATACCGGAAGTCTGGGAGGAGCCGAAAACCTCAAAGCCGTCGATCTTAAGGGTGCCGTCTGATTCAAATCCGTTGAAAGCAACGTATAACGCGTAAGTCCCGTCCGTTTTGGAAACGGCCTTTACTATGTAAGGGGTGTCTGCTTCGGAAAGACCGAGAGTATTTGTGTAGTATTTTTCTTTAATTTCCTGTTCGGTTGCCGGGGAAACTGCAGTGCCGGCAGACAATGACACGGCATCATGGGCGGGGACAGGGAAAATTCTGAATGTGCCGTCACCGCTAATGATCTGATTGGTATTAAAGAAAGTGCCGGAATTATTAAAATCAAAGGATCCGGAGGTGGTAACGGCTTCGCCGGGAGCGAAAGTACGGGCTACTACGATGCCGGAAAGCACGACGAGCTCCGAAGCATCCGAGTTAATTCCAAACTCAGTGCCACGGACTCCGGCAATGGCGGAAGTGGTTTCGATGTTGAACTCGGACTCACTGGCCAGACGTATGACCTTGTTCCAGATTTTGCCGGAGGTGAGCTTAAGGCGGATTTTGGTTATTATGCCGTCTTTATCGTTCTTCTCAACTTCCGAGTTGGGCAGCAGGCGGAGAGTGGTGCCAGGATCAAGGTAGGTGACAGAGCCGTCAGAAAAGTAAAGGACGGCGGAGGAAGCGGGAGAGGTAGCGATGACGGAACCCGGACTTATGGTGTCGCCGTCAGAGGCGGACTGGCCGTAAGGAAGTTTGTGACGAACCCTGAAGAGTACGATCCGGAGAAGATTTTGGCTGCAGATTAAAAGAGTTTCTAAGAAACAAAAACAATCATTTCCGGACTCCTGAAGTCCAGGATGAAATCAGTTTTTGCATCAAAGAGTGGATCAAATCGAACAGAAGAAATAACAGACCGCCAAGAGGTGCCACTTTGACGGCTAAAAGTCCTGAAGCATAAAACAGAGCTAAGTCATAATCTGAAGCTATTCCCATGAGGTAGCTTTCAAAAAGAATAAAATGAACCAAAGGCAAAATGAGCAATGTATGAAGCAAAAAAGTCTTGAGCAGAACATAAGATGACCATGCACCATTTCCTTTCTCAATCTTTTTAATTTTGTTAATAAGTGAAAGTACAAAAATGATTAGTGCTAAAGTACAATATACTATCTCCCATAAAAGAAGTGGATGAGCGGATATGGAAAACAAATGAAGTATCAGTGTGCTGTAAACGATTAAATTTAAAGCAAGTACCTGGCAGAACTGATTGCGGATGATTTGTTTACCTTGCATATTGGTGAGTGATTTTTGCTTAATCTTCCTCATTATAGAATTTTTTGCCCGCAGACCCAACACTTGTTTCCCCATTTACACCCTTCAGAACTTCTGTGTCGAGATAATTTTCCACCACATCCCAACTCTCGCTGTTATAGTAATAATCAATTAATTTAGTGGCGACGCCTATTGCCTGTAATGCTTCCGGTCGCACTTCATCATTTGCATCAAGATAATTGTCGTATTTCGTGTGGAAAGAAAGTGTTTGTTTGCTTGCGTCTAAAAATGCCGTAATGTTTCCTTTACTGTCTCGCTCGACATGACCAGGTGCGTAGGAATCCTCGACCATATGCAATAACCTTCCGAATTCATCCAGATATCCGCTTGTATACCATTTTTTTGCGTCACTCATCATTGCATCTTTTATTTCAAGTGCAGTCATGGAACCCACTGAACTGGTTGAATGATCGTAATTCTTTTTATCTTCACCGAAACGATAGACAAGCCAGTCTGACCAAATGGATGCCGAATATATGAGTGTATCCCTGTCTTCCGCATTTAGGCACAGCGAAGCATTTTCGATTGCATTGCTAGTTATATACTGATGTGATTTTCCTCCCAAACCGGCCGCAACTCCCCATTCACCTGTCGGATCAACATAATTCACAGGATTGTTCTGAACATATGAGTACATGTTCAGATTCCGGGGGTTGCTCAGGAAGGCGTTCCTCTGGGCCTGTGACATTTTGTCGAGGTTCAGAAGGAGAGGATCCATTGTGATGAATCTGCCGGTGATTGGGTCGTAGTAACGCGCGCCGTAATAATTGAGTCCTGTTTCACTGTCCAGCTCTTTGCCGGTAAAGCCAAGATCGGTAATCGGGACACCGTTAAATGTTTCCACGGCACGCTGGGAGCCGTAGGGAAGATAGTCACGTCTTTCAACCACGTTTCCGTCTTCATCTAAAACAGCGTCCACAGAGCCGAGATGGTCGGTGAGAAAGTAATAGGTTGTTTCATCTCCTTCCCCGGCATCAGCGGATGGGACGGGTTTTGA
>JAZDNJ010000112.1:0-17505 GCA_043800105.1 Patescibacteria group bacterium | reverse complement strand
GGGCCATGAGCGATTACGCGGACTATTGCTTCAAAAACGGAATTCCCTTTATCGCGGATCCGGGCCAGGCGATTCCCGCTTTTTCGGATACCGGGCTGAAAGATTTTATCACCGGCGCGCATATGCTGGTCGTGAATGACTATGAATGGCAGATGATCGCGGACCGGACCAAATGGACGCAAAAAGAAGTTCTGGAAAAAGTAAATTACCTCATTATTACTTATGGCGATCAGGGTAGTAAAATCTGGTCGTCCATCGACGCGACCGTTATCGAAGTGCCGGTTTGCAAACCTGCAAAACTGGCCGACCCCACCGGCTGCGGCGACGCCTACCGCGCGGGCCTGATGTATGGTCTAAAGCACGACTACGACATCGAAAAATCCGCCCGCATAGGCGCCTGGCTTGCCGCCATATGCATTGAGGCCAGGGGTACCCAGAATCACAAAGTTTCAAAAACCGATTTCAGAAAATTCCTGAAAACTCTATAATAGGCCTATGGATTACAAAGTAAAAGATATCAAAGAGGCCGATTTTGGCCGCAAAGAAATAGAACTGGCCGAAAAAGAGATGCCCGGCCTGATGGCATTGCGAAAAAAATACGGTGCCAAAAAGCCGCTTAAGGGCGCGCGCATCGCCGGCTGTATTCATATGACCATCCAGACAGCCGTTCTGATCGAAACTCTCATCGAACTGGGAGCTGAAGTACGCTGGTCTTCATGTAATATTTTTTCGACGCAGGATCACGCCGCAGCCGCCATTGCAAAAAAAGGAATTCCGGTTTTCGCGTGGAAAGGGGAGTCAGAAAAAGAATACTGGTGGTGTGTCGAGCAGACACTCAAATTTCCGAATGGTAAAGGTCCGAATATGATTTTGGACGACGGCGGGGATCTGACCGCGCTCATCTACAAAAAATACCCGAAACTCCTCAAAGACATCCGTGGAATTTCCGAGGAAACCACGACGGGCGTACACCGGCTTTACGAAATGATGAAACAGGGCAAATTGCTCACGCCCGCTATCAACGTCAATGACTCGGTCACCAAATCCAAATTCGACAACCTTTACGGCTGCCGCGAATCGCTGGCCGACGGCATCAAACGGGCCACCGACATCATGGTGGCGGGAAAAGTGGTTGTGGTGGCCGGTTACGGCGACGTAGGCAAGGGCTGTGCGCGCAGTATGAGCGGCATGGGTGCAAGGGTAATCGTTACCGAAATCGACCCCATAAACGCCATGCAGGCCGCCATGGAAGGTTACCAGGTGATGAAAATGGACGATGCCGCCAAAATCGGCAATATTTTTGTGACCGCCACCGGAAACTACCACGTGATCACCGGCAAACATATGCGCGCCATGCCCGACCAGGCCATCGTCTGCAACATAGGACACTTCGACAGCGAAATCGATGTGGCTTGGCTCAGAAAGAACGGCAAGCGCACCAACATCAAGCCCCAAGTCGATAAATACAAAATTGGCAAAAACGAAATCATCCTGCTGGCGGAAGGTCGTCTGGTGAATCTTGGTTGTGCCACCGGCCACCCCAGCTTTGTGATGAGCCACAGCTTCACCAATCAGGTGCTGGCACAGATTGAGTTGTATACAAAATTTGTTCAGTACCCGCCCGGCGTCTATATGCTTCCAAAAAAGCTCGATGAAGAAGTCGCGCGTCTGCACCTTGCAAAAATCGGCGTCAAACTCGACAAGCTCACGGCCGAGCAGTCCAAATATATCGGGGTCCATCCGGACGGACCTTATAAGCCGGAGCATTACAGATATTAGACCTTCAAAGCCAGATCACGGATAAAGGCGGAGATATTGTTATAGCCGTTTTTGACGGCATTTTTCTGAATCTGCCGTTTTTCCTCCGATGTGATTCGAAAGCGGATCATCTGATTATAGGTTTTGTTGAACTCAATCTCCGACAGAATCAGGTCAGGCAGTTCCACGAGAAGATTCGGGATGTCTTCAGCCAGAAATTTCTGCGCGATGCCTGCGGCTTTACACTCAAAATAGATCTCTTTGCGGTTAATAGGGGTAATCGAGTATTTATAGCTCTTGCGACCCATTTTAAGAATGTGCTCGAAAGGTTCCATTGCGGTTTTCTTAGATTTCATGATTGAAGAGGTTAATTTTTAGGATTCTAGCCAGCTTCTTTTTGTAGAAGGAAAGACAGTCGCCATTGTGTACAGGGATCGTAATTCGAAGGTTGAGAAAGGTATTTCGGAAATTTCGATGACTGCCCTTGCCATAGGATTTTATGAATCCAAGATCCAGCAGAATTCTTTCAATGTCCGCATATTTCACTGATTCCGGATTCTCCAAGAATCGCCTCAAAAGCCTCTCTTTCCTTGTCATTCTTCTAAATACAAAAAATTCGTCTGTAGCTACATTATATTAAATTGTAGCTACAAAGTCAAGCTTTCTCTGAAAGAGCCGAAATGCATTTCTGAGTTCAGAAACCAAGCCGAAATGCATTTGACAAACAAAAAAAAACTGTTATCATGAAAATACATTTTATCAACTAATAATATCAATACTATGACTGACAAACCCAAACTTCCCTCAGACAAGCCGGAAAATCTATTAATGAGTAACAGCAAACCCAATATTTCGGCCAGTGCCACAAGAGATCAAGATGGGCACATTGTACTCGATCTGACGGGAACCACGGATGAGGGAGTCGGCAATGATATGGTTCTTAGTAAACTGAACGCCAGCGCTCCGAGCGTCACCTTTGCTCCCGTTCCCGGCCAGCCGGGCAAATTCAAAACCATCACCCCCAGCGCCCTTACCAGCCTTAACCTGAGTGTGGCGGGGCTGAATGAGGGCTTGGCGGATTACACAACGGTGAAAAAAATAGAAGTTCCCCTGTCTCCGGAAGCCGAAGTAGTAATGGTAACCAGGAAGGTTGTTGGAACGTGCAGTGAAGGTGAAAATGATTTTCCAACTTGTTCACCGGACATTACCCCGCCAAACGCGCCAGTAATCTCCGGTTTAGCCATAGATACCAGTACGGCAGATTTACCTCCAGTGAGTGGAGATGCCGGTTCGTACCCCGTTAACTTCGCTGTAGGAGATTCCAAGTCCGATGCAACTACCAGCAGTGTTAAGGAGCAGGATGGTTTCATTACAGTGGATGTGCCGGGGGCAGAGGATAAAAAGTAAACGTACTAGGTTAGAGTGTCCATTCTTGGAGTACAGTTTCTTGATTTACCTCCACGGTAGTACGGTCTTTACCACTGATATACCCACAAGGTAAAGCGTTTCAAAGTGACCTTTTGGGGTATGCCCCCTCCGAAGTGGTGGCCTTGAACTTTTTGGAAAAGCCATGTAAAGTCAACCCGACATCATTGTTCATCAAGAGCGGCAGAGAGGGAATTGGCCCTAAGATCTGCCCCGCAACCGTCCCAAAATCCCGGGAAAAGGTGCGACATCCAATCGAGATGAGAGGTCTGATACATTCCTCTTATCCGGGAATTATTTTTTAACAAAAATTCTATGTCCAAATATTTTTTCACCTCTGAATCCGTTACCGAGGGGCACCCCGACAAACTCTGCGACCAGATTTCTGATGCCGTGCTCGACGCGGTTTTAAAAGATGACCCAAATGGGGCCTGTTGCTGTGAAGTCTACACGACCACCGGTCTCGTTGTTGTAGGCGGCGAAATCACGACAACCACTTACGTCGACATTCAGAAAATCGTGCGTGACACATTGCGCGACATAGGTTACACGAACGCCGATTACGGAATCGACTATAAAAGCTGCAGCGTTTTAAATGCCATTCACGAACAGAGCGTGGACATCGCTCAGGGCGAGAAGGCCGAAACCAGCCAGCACAAGGCTCAGGGGGCGGGGGATCAGGGGATCATGATGGGCTATGCCTGCACCGAGACACCGGAACTTATGCCACTACCCATTATGCTGGCCCACAAGCTGGCCCGACGGCTGGCTCAGGTGCGAAAAGACGGCACACTCAAGTACCTTCGTCCCGACGGAAAATCTCAGGTCACCGTGCAGTACGAACATGGTAAGCCCATCGGCGTGGAGGCAGTGGTAATTGCCGCCCAGCACGACCCGGATGTGGAATACGAAAAACTCCGGTCCGACATCATCGAACATGTCATAAAACCTGTTTGCGGCGATTATCTGAACGGAAACACCAAATATTTAATCAATGAAACCGGAAAGTTCGTTATTGGCGGCCCGCAGGGCGACACCGGCATGACCGGCCGCAAAATTATCGTGGACACCTACGGAGGTATGGGACGGCATGGCGGGGGAGCTTTTTCGGGCAAAGTCCCAAACAAACAGGACCGTTCCGGCGCCTATATGGCCCGATATATTGCCAAAAACGTGGTGGCCGCCGGTCTGGCCGACCGATGCGAAGTGCAATTAGCCTATGCCATCGGCTATCCGCAACCGGTTTCCGTGCATGTTACCACTTTCGGCACCGGAAAAAAGGATGATGAAACGATTGAGGCCGCCATACGCAAGGTTTTCGACATGACTCCCGCGGGCATTATCAAAACCTTCGATCTGAAAAGACCCATATACAAGGCCACCGCTGTTTACGGGCACTTCGGCCGCGAAGAATTCCCCTGGGAAAAAACAGATAAAATCGGAGAACTCAAAACACTTGTCTGAGCCCGAATTAGTGACGACATAAGGCTTTTACGTTCGAAGAGTGCACCCCTGCCTATACTAAAATTTGCGATGCCCGCAAAGCTGATGGCAAGAAGAGCAAATCAACGCTCCTAAAAATGCTAATCACCTTTAAGAGGAAAAACCTTGGTTTTCAACCCCTTCCTTGTCCATTGCGCCTGACGAACCTGAGTCTCACGGCCCTTAGGTATTTCCCGTGGCACAGACGGCCATTTCGCAAGCTTCATTTGCACTTCATCGGTGCTGACACCAAAAAGATAAGCAATTTTCCCGCAAGCCCCCGAAACATCGATCTTTTCGGATACGATAGCCCCCTGAACGGCGCGCCAAAAAAGCCCTGGTATTGCATCAAAATTACGGTAGGTCTGAATACTTATAAACAGGCCTTCAAAACAGGACTTTATGGTGGAGGGGTCACGATCGATGCTCAAGTGGGCAAACTTTAAAGCTGTAGCATATTATAGCTAGATGTTGATTTTTTCAACCTTAATTTTTTCACCCAGAAATCTTCCGCCGATTTCCGCAAAACGCTCAGGACAATCTGTAGTCAAATATTGACGCCCGCCCTTTTTGCTAAGTTTCTTAAAAAGATCAGGGTGGGCCTTAAAATAGGGCTCGATGGCATCCACTGCCACCTTGGCCGAACTGATCACAATGCAGTTTTTCCCCATCATTCGCGCAATCTCTTTCTGAAGCATGGGATAGTGCGTGCAGCCTAAAATCAGCGTGTCGATATTCGCGTTTTTCAGGGGCCGAAGATAATTTTTGAGTATCATCCGTGTGGCCGGGTGGTTCAAAAGCCCTTCTTCAATCAGCGGAACCAGAAGGGGGCAGGCCTGCGGATAAACTTTCACCCCCGCCTCTGCGGGGCGGGCCCGTTTGTCGGTGGGCGCATACAGTACGCCGTATTTGGCGAGTTCCCGTTCGTAGGCTCCGGATTTTATCACCCCACTCGTGCCGATCACGCCGATATTCCCAAAGCGGGATTGTTTAAGCGCGGCTTCCACCGCCGGCACAATCACCCCCAGAATAACCGGCTTTCCCTTGTATTTTTGCTGAACAACGCGAAGCGCATCGGCCGAAGCCGTATTGCAGGCCACAATAATAAGCTTACAGCCTTTTTTCGCCAAAAAATCAATGTTTTTTAGTGTTAAAGCCTCGACTCGTTCCTTTGAATGCGGGCCATACGGCGCATTGGCCTGATCGCCCAGATACACGTAGTCGAATTCAGGATACTTTTTAAGGTACTCCTTCATTACAGTAAGGCCCCCGAATCCTGAATCGAATATTCCAATCATAAGTTCGCTTGTGCTGCCGCTATTCTAGCAATCGGAACCCGATATGGCGAGCAGGAAACATAATTCAGCCCAACTCCGTGAAAGAAATTAATCGAATCCGGATCTCCGCCATGCTCGCCGCACACGCCCATTTTCATTTTTGGAGCTGATTTCCGTCCGCCGTGCACGCACATCTTCACCAGTTCGCCCACGCCTTTTACGTCGATTGAAACAAAAGGGTCGCGCTTTAAAATGCCGGCTTCCAGATAATCACCGATAAATTTTCCGGCATCATCGCGGCTGTAGCCGAAAGTCATCTGGGTTAAATCATTGGTGCCGAAACTGAAAAAGTCAGCCTGTTTTGCAATATCTTTGGCCCGCAGGCAGGCCCGCGGAATTTCGATCATGGTGCCCACCCTGTACTTCAGGTCCACTTTCCGCTCGGCAAGAATCCGCTCCGCCACGGCATGAATGTCTTTGCTGATAAGAGTAAATTCTTCCAGCGTGCCCACCAGAGGAATCATGATCTCGGGATTCACTTCGATTTTCTTTTCCACAAGATCGCAGGCGGCCGTAATAATTGCCCGCGTCTGCATCTCGGTGATTTCGGGGTAAGTGATCATCAGCCGGCAGCCCCTATGGCCCAGCATGGGGTTCACTTCAGTCAGACTCACTATTATGTCTTTCAGCTTCTCAAAAGTTAGGCCGGCTTTTTGGGCCAGTGCTTCAATGTCGGCATCTTTATGAGGCAAAAATTCATGGAGCGGCGGGTCAAGCAGGCGCACGGTGCAGGGGTTGCCGTTCATAGCCTTAAATATTCCCCTGAAGTCCTCGGTCTGCATCACCTCAAGCTTATTCAGCGCCTTCACCCGTTCTTCCTTACTGCCCGCCAGAATCATTTCCTGCATAACCGGAATACGGCCGGATTCAAAGAACATATGCTCGGTGCGGCAAAGCCCTATACCTTTGGCGCCGAACTTAAAGGCGACTTCGGCATCTTTCGGGGTGTCCGCGTTGGCCCGCACCACAAGCTTGGCGTGTTCATCGGCCCAGCTGAGAACGGTTTCAAAATGGCCGTCCAGCTCAGCTTTAATAGTTGGTACTTCTCCGAGAATCACTTCGCCGGTCGTGCCGTCGAGAGTGATAAATTCGCCCTCATGCACTTCTCTGCCTTCATGGGTAACAAATTTTCTTGCCCTGCCGTTCACCACAATGTCACTGCATCCCGACACGCAGCATTTGTTCATACCGCGGGCCACGACCGCCGCGTGCGAGGTCATGCCTCCGGTGGCGGTCAGAATGCCTTTGGCAAAGTGCATGCCCTCAATGTCATCCGGGCTGGTTTCTTTGCGGACCAGAATCACTTTTTCGCCCTTTTGCCCCATTTCGGCGGCCGCTTTGGAATCAAAAACCACCTTTCCGCCGGCCGCGCCCGGGCTGGCGGGCAGCCCCCTGGCGATCACAGGCTTATCGTGATTCGGCGCCAGTGACGGGTGAAGCATCTGATCCAGCTGTGCGGCATCCAGCCTTTTGAGGGCGGCTTTTTTGTCGATCAGCCCTTCCTCCACCATTTCCACGGCCATCCGCACGGCGGCTTTGGCGGTGCGCTTTCCGCGGCGGGTCTGGAGCATATAAAGCGTGCCGTTTTCAATCGTGAACTCTATGTCCTGCATGTCTTTGTAATGCTTCTCAAGCGTTTCATAAATTCCCACCAGCTGTTTGTAGGCCGCCGGCATTATGTTTGCCAGTTTCTCAATCGGCTCCGGCGTCCGGATACCGGCCACCACGTCTTCACCCTGCGCGTTCATTAAAAATTCCCCGTAAAACTTCCGTTCGCCCGTACTTGGATTACGCGTAAAAGCAACTCCCGTGCCGCTTGTCTGCCCCATATTCCCGAACACCATGGCCTGCACGTTCACGGCGGTGCCCCAGTGGTGGTCGATCCCATGAATGGTGCGGTAGCTGATCGCGCGCGGTGTATTCCAGGAATCGAATACCGCGTTGATGGCCATCTTCAGTTGTTTTTCCGGATTATCAGGAAAAGGATGACCCAGATGATGCGAAACGTGATCTTTATATGCCTTAACAATAACCCGCAGCTCATCCGCCGACAGATCGTTATCGAATTCAGCGTGCGCCTCATGCTTTCCGGCCTCCAGAATTTCGTCAAAGGCCTCCATATCCATTCCCAGCACCACGTTGCTGAACATCTGAATAAAGCGCCGGTATGCGTCCCAGCCAAAGCGCTCGTTACCACTGCCCGCAATCAGCCTTTCCACCGTTTCATCATTCAGCCCCAGATTCAGCACGGTATCCATCATACCGGGCATCGAAATTTTGGCGCCGGAACGCACCGAAACCAGCAGCGGAACCCTTTTGCCGCCGAACTCCTTGCCCATGGCATCCTCAAGCCGTTCCATATGGTGTTTCACGGATTCCGCCAGGCCGTCAGGCCAGCGATTGCGGTTTTCCAGATACTCGTTACATACTTCGGTCGTAATAGTAAAACCCGGCGGTACCGGAATTTTAAGGCGGGTCATTTCATTCAGATTCGCCCCTTTTCCGCCCAAAAGATCCGCGTCCGCTTTGGATCCTTCCCCGAAAAAATAAACTTGTTTATTCATAGGGAGATGCAACTTATGCCTGACCAAAATGTAACACAGCCGGTAATTTTTTTCTTTTGATTAAGGCTCAAATGGCTTGTGGAAGCTTAAAATTTATGTTATAATAAAATGATTAAATTAACGGAATAATGCAGGAAATCCAATTAGAGCAAAAAGAGGCTGAAATCAGGAGTAAATACCAGGCTTTTCTGGATGAGGTGCGGGATGCCTTCAACAAACATTGCGACCATATCAAAGAGGAATTTACCAAAAGGTTCAACGAAATCCCCGAAGCTGATAAGGAGACCCGCGAAAAAGTGCTGAATGAGCAGAAAGCCGAACTTGATAAAACCCTGTCGGAACTGAAACAGCTGCTCGGCAGGAAAGGCGCGGAATTCCGCAAACAGCTGGAAGCAATCGCCAATCTGCAGGAGCAGAAAGAATACAATCTTGAAAATGAACTGGCGGCGGTCGGTGGAGGCAAAGAAGGAAAGGCTTCGCACTAGTTATTGTAATGTTTAAGTCCCTCATTTATACTGCTTCAGGCATGTAACAAAAAAGAAGTGGTCTTTCTGCAATTTCTGGGCATCATCATTGTTCTCGGCCTGATCGGATACCTTACGGTGCGGCAGATCCGTTCCGGATATGACAGGAAACGCTCTCTCAGCATGGTTTTTCTGCGGGTTACTGTGCCCGTCAAAGATTCCAAGGAAGACCGTGAGCGTGAATCGGAGCAGTTTTCCTCCGGAAAGAGTCATAAAGAGGTCAATGACGTGATGACCCACTTTTTTGAGGCGATTCACAGTATTTATAACGGTTACGCAATTAACCTGATAAAGGCGGAAGATTTCTTTTCCTGCGAATATGTGGTGCTGGAAGGACAGATGCAGTTTTTTCTGGTGATGCCGTCACATTTAAAGTCCCTGTTCGACAAGCAGATCACGGCTTTTTATCCGGACGTGTTTGTGGAGCAGGTCGGGGATTACAGCATTTTTCGTCAGGGTTACAAGGCTTTTGGCCGCTGTATGCGCCTGAGCAAACCTTCCATGTTTCCCATACGGACCTACCAGTTTTTGGGGTCCGACCCGTTTAACAACATAGCTAACGCGCTTTCCAAAATCGAACTGGATGAGGGGGCGGCCGTACAGGTCATGCTCAGGCCGCTTGGCGACGGCTGGCAGAAGAAGGGGCGTAAGGTCGCTCAGGATCTGTTTATGGGGAAGAAGCAAAACAAGTCTTTCCTGCAGAAGCTGAACATATTCAGCTGGATCGGCACCATGATCAGACTGCTGGCCCACGGGGCGGAACACGAAAAATTTACCGAAAACGTCGACACGCAGGGCACTACCCGCACCACCCCGCTTATGGACGAACAGGTGAAGCTGATGGAAACAAAAAACGTGAAGGTCGGTTTTGAGACGGTTATCCGAATTGTGGCCTCAGCCAAATCCTTGCCCCGGGCCGAACAGATTGTGGCCGAAATTGTCGGAGCCTTCGCCCAGTACAACGCGCCCAACAACAACAGCTTCAAAAAAAGCCGCTATTATTCCGTAACGGGACTGCTCAAAGGCTTTATTTTGAGGTCCATCAAACACGACTGGATCCAGCGCGTCTTACGTCCGCGGAAGATGATTTTGTGTTCGGAAGAAGCGGCCTCAGTTTTTCATTTTCCGAACATCAAATACAACAAAGCGCCGGTTATAAAATGGCAGGAATTTAAGATCGCTACCGCTCCCGCCAACCTGCCGACCGAGGGGCTGTTTTTGGGAAACAACGTGTACCGCGGCGAAACCCGCAAAGTGCACATAAAACAGGATGACCGCCGCCGCCACTTTTATATAATAGGTAAATCGGGTACCGGTAAATCCACTTTGCTCAAAACCACCCTAAAGCAGGACGCGCAGGCTGGCCGCGGAATGTGCCTGATTGATCCGCACGGTGATCTGGTGGAAGGAATTCTGCCGCACATACCCCGTGAGCGGGCGGACGATATCATAGTTTTCGATCCGGGCGATCTTGGAAGGCCGATGGGCTTAAATATTCTGGAGGCGGAAACGCAGGATGAAAAGGAGTTTATGTCTCAGGAAGCCCTTTCTATTTTCATCAAGATGTTCGGCGAGGAAATCATGGGGCCCCGCCTTCAGCACTACTTCCGTAACGGCTGTCTGACTTTAATGGATGACGATGAAGAAGGGGCGGTTCTGATTGACCTGCCTAGACTGTTTACCGACGACTCATGGCAGAGGTACAAGATGAACAAGGTCAAAAACCCTGTTGTCAAAGCCTTCTGGGAAAAAGAAATGGCTTCCACCGGCGCCCGCGAAAAACAGGAGATGATTCCGTATTTCAGCGCCAAATTCGGCCCCTTTGTCACCAACGCCCAGATCCGCAACATCATAGGCCAGACCAAATCCGGCTTTAACTTCCGCAAAGTGATGGACGAGGGGCGTATTCTTCTCTGTAACCTGTCCAAAGGCAAGCTCGGAGACCTGAACGCCCAGCTTCTGGGTATGGTCATGGTAGCCAAGCTCCAGATGTCGGCCATGAGCCGTGTGGATACTCCGGAAGAAGACCGCCGTGACTTTTATATGTATGTGGATGAGTTCCAGAATTTCGTCACGGAATCATTTACCTCCATTTTGTCCGAAGCCAGAAAATACCGCCTTAACCTGATTATCGCGCATCAGTATATTTCCCAGATCACCAAAATGAGCGGAGGCGGAAAAGGCAAACAGGAAGACACTTCGATTCGTGACGCGGTCTTCGGCAACGTGGGTTCCATGCTTACCTTTAAAATCGGCGCCCAGGACGCGGAATATATGGCCAAAGAGTTCGCTCCGGTTTTTTCGGAACAGGACCTTATCAACATTGCCAACTATCAGGCCTACCTGAAACTGAACATTAACAACGCCACATCCCGCGCCTTTTCGATGACCACCGTTTACGATCCTTCCAGGGGTGACGTGGAGGCGGCCGAAGCCTTCCGTCAGCTTTCCCGCCTTAAGTTCGCCCGCGAAAAGGATTTTGTGGAACGCGAGATCTTCCGCCGCGTGGGCGCCGCCATAAAAAAAGCGACCGGCGCCGACGTGAAAAGCGCTTTGGCCGGCGATACAAAAACTTAAGCTAAGGAGTTGTCGGCTGAGCCGGAGGTGCCGGAGGTTTTGCGGTTGGTTCCGGAGCCGGCGCTGTGCCGGGCGGCACTGCCGGCGGAACGCCTGTAGGAAGAACTGCCGCTGGTTTTGGTGTAACAGGAGTAGGCGCCCCCTTAGGTTGCTCTTGCTCAAACCTTTTAAGGGCGTCATAAATCTCTGAAGCCTCTTCAGGCTTAGCTCCTGCATCTTTGAAAGCCTCTCTCAGGGCGTCGGGCTTCATCAGCATTAAATCCCTTAGCTTAAAGCCAAACGCCTCGGCCAGTCTGTTGGCGTCAGCCTGTTTTTCGATTCCGTTTTTAACGGCATAGCGGACAGCCTGCTGAGCCTCCGGAGTTTTTGCGTTTCTGGTAAGTTTACGGGTGTCATCAACCTCTCTGTCTTCGCCATACCACTTTCTTAGCCTGCCTACCGGACCATATTGATCATACGCTGCTTTAATCCCGATCTTTTCACCACCCTTGCCAAGCGGCAGAATTGGCGCTTTGTATGGCAATTCGGCAACTACTTTAAATAATTCTGTACCAGCTGTTTTAATTTTGTGGGTAAAAAGTTTTATAATGGACATTTTTCCAAGAACACCGAAGACTCCCATCCAAAGCACCACCAGGCTCATAAGCAGCCATATAAATTGATTGAGCGAACCGATTCCCGCGTAGAGCGTTTTAACATCGGGAATGCTGTATACCCCGCCGCCGGTCGCGCTCTGAAGCTTATCAAAAATGGAGAAATTGACCTCGCCGACCGCCTGCCCGGCCGAAATCATAATAAAACTGATCGCGAAGACCGCCCCGACTTTGGCGGGAACAAAAGCCCAGTTGGCAAATTCCCTGATGCCGAACTTAAATTGCCCTTCTCCTAAATCCACATCTTCCTTGCCTTTAAACCAGATAAGAAGAACCAGAAAAGGCGAAAAAGCCACAAAAAGCCAGAGTATGGCTGTGCGTACAATAAGCGCAAGAAATAAAGCGAGCAGCGACACGGCATAGGCCAATTGAATAGAGTAAGACATTAAAACGCTGACTGCCAGGTTAGCGGGGTTGCCTTTTCCCACGGGCGCTATAAGGTTCTGTATTCTCGCCATGCCGTAAGTCAGGTAAATAACGGCGGTATTCTGGTTGTAGTTAACAAGGTTCAGGTTTTCCATGCATATTGACATCCGCCGCTGAAACTTTTTGTTTTTTTCGGAGGCTTCAGTCAGATTTGTGTCGGTTTTAGCGTTGATTGTACCATCCGCTAAATATGCGGAGTCATCGGAGCCTTGATAAGCTGCCTTGGCTTTAGCACAGTTGTCACTGTCACCTTCCTTATCTTCCCATATAAGCGGGGGCTGGCTTCCCGAATCCGCCGGAGCGATAATGGTGGTCGGGTAGCAGGAACCGCGCGCCAGCTCGTCAGGTCCGTTGATCTCACAGGGGCTATTTGCGGTCGGCGGACTACTTATACCCGACGGGATCGCGAAAACGGCGTGGGTTGTCACGTTGGCCGCGTCCAGAACGATCCTGGTTCCCAGCCACGAAAAATTCACCCCTACCAAAAGCAGGGCGAAAAACAGCAGTTTCTTTTTAAGGTCGTCCAGCGGGAAGCCCGGATTAAAAATCGTATTGAGGGCCAGCCAGAGCAGAATAAAAACAAAAGCGATATTGACCAGATTCCGGCTGATCACCCAGATCTTATGGAGAATCTCGCCCATCTTGTCGTTAAAAATGTAATCCGTCCCCAGAAAGTTACCGATATGGAAAGAGAAAAAATTAATAAGCGGCGCGAAAAAGGCATGACCCCAGTTCGCCCACTTGGCCGCTTTATCCAGCATATCGCTGACCGCCGTCGCGTCCTTGGGCATCTCTTCAACGGGTTTCATATTTCCCACAGCCGCGTCAAAATCAACTTCGGCGTAGGCCTCCGGAACCATTATCGTACCCGCGGAAGAGCCCAGAAAACCCGCGCCAAGATTCAGCATCATGGCGAGCATGAGGCTGATAAAAGTTCCTTTGATAAAACGGTTTATTGGTTTCATGCTTCCGGATTTGCGGGATTAGGTGAAATATGGGATGTGCCCGTGCAGAGTTCCTTCATACGGTTCACGTCGGGTTTGATCGGACTGGCAAAGAATTTTTGGTAAAACAGGTAGCGCATTCGTGGACTTTTTTCGGTCCGGGTCAGGGTGCTTATAATGCTGGGCTCGGTAATAATTTCGCTCAGATCACGAACTGTGATCACCGGTTTTTGGCCTCCTTTGGCTTTTTCGGCTTTGGTTTTTAAAAGTTCCCTGATTTTGTCGCCTGTCATATTATCGTGTGAAAGCGCGCGCCATTCGGCATTGTTGAAGGTAAAGCGGTTGACTTCCTCGCGCCCTTCTTTTCCCAGCCGGGCGGCAATATTCTCAAGTTTAAAATCGACCATGATTTTTTGCCGGTGATACTTCGAAAGCCATGGGTATTTTAAGAAGGCCGGGTTGCGCTCCGCCAGATGGGCGCCGGCCGCCGCCGCGGCCCCCACAAGTACCCCCTGATTGGTCAGCATTTTTTCGCCTGTCTGAAAAATCCGGTCAACAAAGTCGCCCTCCGTTTCGCTGAACGATTGGCCCGCGTTGGCCAGAATGGACAGCAGGCCGAGAACCTTCACCCCTTTCAGCGCCAGATCACGCGCGTTAAATCCGCCGCGCTCCAGTGCCGACTGGAAGCGTGCCCTTTGGGTGCCGGGCGCGCTGAATTTAACGCCTTCCTGCACCATTTTGGCGTCTTCAGGCACTTTCATACTGTCAATTTCGGCCGTAAAATCCCTGCCGGTGTATTGCGGGGTTTTATTCAGTTTGCTGACGATCACTTTTGCCTGCCGGCCAAGAATAATAAGCGCCATCAGCTGGGCGGCCTGATCATGTCTGGTGGGCTTAGTAATGTCGGGACTGCGCCTGAGTTTTTTTACATCATCAGGAACATTGTATCCGGCAAAAATATCGGGGTATCTTTCGGTGGCCATTTTGATTCCGCGGAAAAGAATGCCCCGCTGGGCGTCATTGCTCAGTATCTCCTGCCTTTCCTCGCGGTTGGCGGTCATAAAACGGACGATCATCCTGTCTTCTTCCCAGTGCGGTTTGAGCACTCCGCCTAAAAGGTAGTCCAGCTGTTTACTGACCTGAACGGTCAGTGATTTCGGCTCTATATTGCGTTCATAGTCAAGAACCTCACTGTGAACTTCCGTATTGAACTCCCGGAGAAAAGCAAGCGTTTCAGTCACTCCCACTTTGGAAAGCTCCTCCAGCTTATCCTCAAAAACGTCCACCGCGTCATCAAAGTCTTCAGCTTCTTTGTATTTGCGGGCGGCCGCGATAAATTCATTTTCCATGCCGCCGTTCAGGGCGGTCAGAACGACCATATCGTGGGCGGCCTTAACAGTGTCTTTCCAGGCGCCGGGATTTAAAAGGTGCATGATTTCCAGCCTTTTGATCACACGTTCATCACCCTCGCTGAGCACCTGGCCGACGGCATCCAGAGGAGGGTTGGCGAGCTTTTCCAGCGCGGCCAGATCGGCCCCTGAAATGATGCTGGTGCTTTTGTCAAACTTTGAATAAGTTTCATAGCGGTCGGCGATTTCCTTCTTGAATGCCTCCAAATCCTCTTTTTTCGTCTCCTTCTTATTCAGAAGCCAGTCCAGTTTAGCTTCCACCCGGTTTTCCATGTTCTTTTTAAACTTACCGCTCAGCTTCCCGTAATTTCTGTGGCCCTCGTTTCCTTCGTCCATTTCTTCGTTAAAGTAACGGCCATTCATAGCATCCAGGTAATCGTCAAAGTAATCTTCCACCGCGTCTTTGTCTTCCGGAGGAGGCATAATGCCTTTGAATTCGGTCAGCGCTCTCGCACCTTCAACAGCGGACTTCAGAGCGTCCAGCTCTTCGCTGGTTTTTCCACGAATCCTGTTTACTGAAGTTTCGAATTTATCTTCCAGGTCATCTGCCCCTTTCATGAAGTCAGTTCTGGTCTGCTTGTAAAACTGACCGTACCTTTCCGCGGAACTTAATACAATAGCCATCCTGTATTCGGCAGGGCCGCGAGGCAATAGTTTATCCACATAATCGACGATAAGGTTCTGATAAGGGCTTTCACCGTATTTTTCGTCAATTTTCGCCCACACTTCGTCATGCGTGGTAATGCCCGGTTTAAACTCAAATTCAAGTTGCGGAACAGGCGGTTTTTCCGTTTCTCTTCCGGCTGCTTCCGCCTGAACTTCGGCACTGCCGTCGCCCATAAAAACCGGTCTTGAACATTCCTGATCCCGATGCTGTGAGAAAAAGCATGGATTCATTATTGCAGTTTTAAAATACGGACAAGCGCGTCTGAAACAGGTTCATGGGCACCCTCGTTTTCGGCGACTTCCTTCAAAAGGAGCCCGCGGACTTCCTGTGGCCTCTGGCCGTTCAGTTCAATTCTCAGGTGCTTAAATTGCCGGCCGTTGCGGATGCGCAGATAGAGCGCCTGCACATAAGGCGGATGGTAAACCAGCCAGAAGGAGTTTATATGGTGATATGGATAAAATTGCCCCTTGTACTGAACTCCCATGTCGGAAATGATCATTTTGACGATCTTCGGCTCTTTTTTTTCGGTCAGCAGAAAAACAACCGCCATCAGTATAAAAACTATCGCCATCGTCAGGTTATCGGTAAAGAGTCCGTAAAGCACCAAAGCGGTCATAATGAAGCCGGCTGTGATATACCACCGTTTACCCCGCGGAGCAGGCACGAATTCAGGTGTCTCCCATTCCAGAAGAGAAGTGCGGTGATCTTTGTATTTATCCTGGTCTTTGTTCATAAATTCAGAATCTTTCAATTATAGCAAATTTAAGCCAAAAAATCAATGGCCATCTTGTATTGAGTCAATTCTTAGGTTAATCTCACTTAAGAATGACCAAAAAATGCTCGAAAAACTGCTGAAAATCAAAGAAGAATATGCCTTGTTGTCCAAAAAGCTGGCCGACCCTGCCGTTGTGTCTGATCAGAAGGCGTATCGTGATATAGCCCGCAAAGAATCCCATCTGCGTCCGGTGGTTGAATTAATCACTAAATACGAGGGGGTGCTGAAGCGGATTTCGGACTGCCAGCAGCTGCTCGAAACCGAAAAAGACGCGGAAATGCTGGAAATGGCAAAAGAAGAGCTTTCAGAAGCCAGAAAATCCAGAGAAGCGCTGGAAGAGGAACTGAGGGTGGCCATGCTCCCCAAAGACGCCAACGACAGCCGTAACGTGATCATGGAAATCAGGGCGGGGACGGGCGGTGAAGAGGCCTCGCTTTTCGCTTCGGAGCTGGCCCGTATGTATATGCGTTACGCGGACGACAACGGTTTTAAGACCGAGCTTATGAGCAGGACCGACGCTGACAGCGGAGGAATAAAAGAAATGATTTTTATGGTAAAAGGGGAGGGGGCCTATTCCAGATTAAAGTACGAAAGCGGTGTGCACCGCGTTCAGCGTGTTCCGGTGACCGAATCGCAGGGACGTATTCATACCTCGGCGGCCACCGTGGCGGTGCTTCCCGAAGCTGAAGAAGTGGACATAGATATTAAGCCCGCCGACCTTCGCATCGACGTATTCCGGGCCAGCGGTCACGGAGGTCAGAGCGTGAATACCACGGACTCGGCCGTACGTATTACCCATTTGCCGACAAATATGGTGGTGACCTGTCAGGATGAAAAATCCCAGCTCAAAAACAAGACCAAGGCCATGAGCGTGCTTCGCAGCCGGCTTTACCAGGCCGAAGAAGAGCGTCTGGCCAAAGAACGGGGAGACGCCCGCAGCAGCCAGATCGGCACCGGCGACCGC
>JAZDNJ010000098.1:0-4065 GCA_043800105.1 Patescibacteria group bacterium | reverse complement strand
ACCTTGTGCAAACCTTGTGCAACAAAATTCCGATACCCCGGGAGGTATACCCGGGGGTGTGGCGGCAGTTTTAAATCAGGGTTTAATTAGACTTGCATTAGAACTGGATTTGTTGTTTGGTTATATCTTATATACTGGCTTTTTTGGCTTATTTTTGCTATAATGTAAAGAAAATTAAATATTGAAGATTGAAAATTGAAAATTAATCCTGAATTTTGAATCTTGAATCTTCAATCGAGAAATATGCTAAAAAACAAAATAAAATCCATTGCTCTGGCTTTCGCCATTGCTTCGCAGGTTCTTGCTCCCGCGGCGTTCGCGGATTTTCTGAGTGTGCGGGCTTACGGGACCGACACAGTTGCTGGTTACGCCAGTATGCTAAAAAGCTCAATGCTGGGTTCCAACAAGGAAATTGTTTTTGTAGTCGAAAAACCCGATTCTTCGGTTGTGCGTGTTTCGGCGCAGGCTGATCTGGAAGGCATTGCCCGGGCAGACCTTTACGGTCATCAGACCAAGCAGGCCGGCGTTTACAAGGTGGCTTTGTTTTATCCGGGCACCGCTGACGCATCGCCTCAGAATACTTTTATGGTTTATCCCGATCAGGTGTCCAAAACACAGTCCATGGTTTCTTCTTCCACTCAAATGGTCGAGGCTGATGGCATAAGCCGCAGTTTTGTTATCGTCACGCTTTACGACGCTTACCGGAATCCGATCAGGGACCATCAGGTGCGCCTTATTTCTTCCCGTCCGGAAGATGACATTACAGCCATCAATACGGGTATTACCGATGAAAGCGGCCGGGCCAGTTTCAGGATGACATCAAAGAATACCGGTGTTTCGGTGTTTTCGGCCATGGACGCCAGTGCCAACACAGTCTTACAGGACAGGGAAGAGGTCGTCTTTTATGCTCCGACTCCCAAGGCGGTGGGCGGAAACTTTTTTTCTACCAGCGCCCTGCAGGCCGATATCGTCAATGCGGCCAATGCTCAGGAAGTTCTTCCCGGGCCGGTTGACCACTTTGACATCGAAGATATACCTTCCACCGTCAAGGTGAATACGGATCAGACGCTGACCATTGTGTCCCGCGACAAAGACGGAAATGTTGCCAAAAATTATACCGGCACGGTGCTTATTTCCACGCCGGACGATGAAAACGCGGTTCTTCCGAACAACGGAGAATATACGTTCAAGGAAGCTGATCAGGGCAAGTTTACCTTTAATCTGGCTTTTCGTTTTTCCCAGGTTGGCCATCAGTTTGTTCAGGTTCTGGACAAAGACAACTGGAAGATTGCCGGCGAAAAGGAGGTCGAGGTCATTCCCCAGCAGGCGATCACCGTGCCTGAAGTCACTTCTTCGCTCAGCATTAAGTCACCCGTCGATGGCGGTAAGTTCGGCTCCAATCTTGTGGTGATTACGGGGCAGGGCGATCCGAACATCAATCTCAAAATCTTTGACGACGACGTGAAGATTGGCGATACCGAAACGGACAGTGACGGCTTCTTCAGCTTTCAGGCAAAAAGTCTCGCGGCGGGCAGTCATACTTTTTACGTAATGTCCGGATCCGGTCAGGTTTCAAAATCCGTGACGATCAATGTGGATACTATTCCGCCAGTTTTGAATTCTATTTCAGTCACACCGTCCGGTGTCGTTCAGCCCGGTCAGACCTTAAATGTGGTGGTTACTTCCGAGCCGAATCTTGATGAGGCGAGAATCAGAATTCAGGGAGTTGAAAAAGAATTGCTTCCTGATTCCGGCCAGCCGGGCACCTATGCGGTCAGCATTACAGCGCCCGCCAGTGCCGGCAGTTATCCCGTCGATGTGATTTTGGCGGATGATCTTGCTAACAGGTCCGAAATGCGGGCCCAGAAAACCATCCTTGTGGAGGCGGAAGCGGTGACTTTGCCGCCCACGGTTACAAATCCAGAGGGGATCGCGGGTGATTCCGAGGTTCTTTTAACATGGGACGCAGTGAGCGGTCACATTACCGGCATTGCCGGCTACAAGGTCAGTTACGGCATATCTTATGAGAATCTTGATCAGACCGCCCAAACGGAAGGAAACGCGACTTCACTCAAGATTTCCAATCTTCAGAACGGCACTCAGTACTTTTTTGCCGTGAAGGCGGTAGACGCCAAGGGGTTTGAAAGCGCGGAACCGAGCACAGTGATTGCAGTGACACCAGTGGCTCCGGCGGAAGAAATCGTTAAAGAAGAGGGTGCCGGCGAAGGACTGCAGCCTTCCGCCCCCGAAACGGGCACCGGTATGCCGCCCGCGTCACTTTACAATAATCCTCTTATGGGCACTGCCTCCAGTAATACAATTTCGTTGGTTTGGCAGTCCTTTCCCGGCGTTGCAGCGGCGCGCTACAAGGTCTATTTTGGCCTGAATTCCGGTCAGTACGATGATTATACGGCAACCGTTGACAATAGTACCACTGCCGTAGTGAATGATCTGATCAACAACGTGCCTTATTATTTCGCGGTGGTGGCGCTGAACTACGCGGGAAACGAAATCTCGCCGCTTTCCGCTGAACTTAAGATAGCACCTTCAGGAAGCGGTTTTCAGTCGCTTCCTGCCGGTCAGGTGACTGGCGGCAGAGCCAGTTACGTTTCGCCGCTCAGTAATATGCAGTTTGCCCAGGTGCCCGCTCAGGAGGAAACCGGACCAAACATGACATGGATCGTTATTATTGCCATCACGTTTGCCGGCGGCATTTTTTACTTCAATAAACGACGTCTTTTAACTAAACGCTAGCCTAAAAAGTCACGACAAAAATGTTTCATTTTTTTAAAAAAATGTCTGATGATACAAAGGCGCTTCCCTTGGGGGTGAAGCTGATCGCTTTTGTTTTATTCCTGCGCACGCTTGGCTGGGGCTTTGTTGACCCGTTTTTCTCGATTTTTGTAAATGGTTTCAGCACCAGTTACGCGGGAGTGGGAGGCCTTATTTCCATTATGAATCTCGCTTCACTGATCGCCATGCTTCCGCTGATGCGGCTGGCCGATAAAATGAAGGACACAGTCATTATGATGGACGCCGAGCTTCTTTATGTTTTTGCCATCCTGCTTTATCTGCTTTCGGCGTTTACCGGAAAACTTCCGTTCCTGGTGGCCGCATTTATTTTTAATGGCGTCGCGTTACCCCTGATCATTGTCGGGGCGGAAACCTATATCCGCAAATATACCAGTCCGGACAGTCAGACCAAGTCTTTTGCTTTTTATACCGCCACAAACTATCTGGGCTGGATTCTGGGTATGGTGGCCGCGGCTTTTACGGTCCAGTACTACGGCCTTAAGTGGATGTTCCTTTTTGTTCTGCCGAGTGCTTTGGTGGGTTTGTTTATCCTGGGACGTATCCGGGAAAGGGGATTGCGTTCCATGCTTTGGGGTCTCAGAAAATATTTTCATAATGGTCACGATCTGCAAGTGATGCTGGAAGATGTCAGAAAGATTAATTCGCGCACTTTCTTCTTCCTGGTCCTTTCTTTCTTCGATGGTGTCATCGTGATGTTTTCATATATTTTCATTCCGCTTTTTGCCCTGACCATTGATCTGAATCTGGGGGAGGTCGCTCTTTTAATGGCGATCATGCATTTGCCATTCGTGTTCAGTTATGTGATTTCTGAGATGACAGATCGCCTGAAGAGCATGAATGTTATTGCCGTCGGGCTATTTGTCGGAGGAATTTCCTTTGTTCTTCTGTCTGTTCTTGTAGCGCAGCTTTGGGTCGCGGTACTTGTAACCATGACTTCTGTCTCACTGGCGATCATGCGTCCCGCGTATAACGGAATGCTCACCCGTCTGACCCCGCGCAGAATGCTCGGGGAGATAACCAGCCTCAGTAATTTTGCTTTAAGACTGGGTTATGTGGTTGGACCTGTTATTTCGGGTCTGATTGCTGACAGATACAGCATTCAGGCGGCCTTCTTCGCGATTGCCATTTTTGCTTTCGTTTTAACTGCTCTTACCCTATCATTTAAGGGCTTTGAAGCTCTACAGAAAAAATTATGAATAAGAAAAAAACCCTGCCTGCCCTGCCTACCGGACAGGCAGGCGGCAGGCAGGC
>JAZDNJ010000092.1:0-4507 GCA_043800105.1 Patescibacteria group bacterium | reverse complement strand
TTTGAGTTCATTGGGGCCGTATTGCGTCAGCCTCTTTTCGGCCTCCGGTTGTGTCAGTCCTTTTTTGACATCGGTATTCAGCTTCAAAACCACTTCTTCGGCGGAAAGCTGATAGAAATATTTTTGGGCTTTTTTTGACGGCATAATGTTTTTTTATTTTAGTTCATCTTAACACAAGGGCATTGAATAATCATCTGATTTAAGCTATTCTTCCTGCGCTCTCAGACAACAAAATGAAGAATATCCGAAACTTCTGCATCATAGCCCATATTGACCACGGCAAGTCCACACTGGCTGATCGGTTTCTGGAAGTGACGAGCACGATTGATAAGCGCGATATGAAGCACGGCCAGATGCTGGATACTATGGAGCTGGAACAGGAACGCGGGATTACAATAAAACTTCAGCCAGTGCGTATGGACTATCAGGGTTATATCCTGAATCTGATCGACACGCCCGGTCATGTGGATTTCACTTATGAAGTCAGCCGAAGTCTGGCTGCCTGCGAAGGCGCGATTTTGGTAGTGGACGCCACGCAGGGCATTCAGGCCCAGACTCTGGCTAATCTGTATATGGCCATGGAACACAATCTGACCATTATTCCGGTGGTCAATAAAATCGATATGCCTCAGGCGGATCCCGAGCGGGTTAAGGATGAAATTGAAAATATGCTGGCCATTCCCCGCGAGGAAGTTCTTGAAGTTTCGGCCAAGACCGGCCAGAACGTGGAAGATGTTCTGCAAGCGGTCATCGATCGGGTTCCTAACCCACTGGAAGGAGGTCTGAGGAAACAGCTCGGCATTGAATCAGATGAAGAGGCGAAGGCGCTCGTTTTTGATTCCGTTTACGATACTTATCGCGGAGTCGTGAGTTATGTTCGGCTGGTCTCGGGAAGCTTTAAGAAAGGTGATAAACTTCGCTTTCTTAATGCCAAAACGGATATTGAAGTAACGGAACTTGGTTATTTTAAGCCAAAATTTGACCCTAAAGAGGAACTGAAACCCGGCGAAGTCGGCTACGTTGTGACCGGCCTGAAGTCGGTGGGCGAAGCGCGTGTGGGTGACACCATATGGAAGGGGGACAAAGATAAACTGGCGACGGCAAAACCTCTGCCGGGTTACAAAAAAGTCGTGCCCATGGTTTACGCCGGCATTTACTGTACAGAAGGAGATGATTTTCCGATGCTGAGGGACGCCCTGGAAAAACTGACCTTAAACGATTCCTCCCTGACCTACGAACCGGACCAGTCCCCCGCTTTGGGTTCCGGATTCCGTTGCGGGTTTCTGGGTCTGCTTCATATGGATATTGTGCAGGAAAGGCTGGAGCGGGAGTACGACGTGGATATTATCGTCACTGCCCCCTCTGTGTCGTACAAGATCAATATGAAGTCCGGCGAACAGATCACAATTTCAGCGCCTTCCATGCTGCCCGACCCTTCCATCATTAACTCGATTGAAGAACCATGGATCAAAATGGAAGTGGTCTGCCCCAAAGACACCGTTGGCGCCGTTATGAAGATTGTCCAGCAGCGCCGTGGCATTCACAAAAACCTGACTTATATGGATGAAGAGCGCGTGCTCCTGCTTTTTGAGATGCCTCTGGCCACGGTGATAATCGATTTTTACGACAGCCTGAAGAATGTGAGCAGCGGCTACGCTTCCATGAACTACGAATTCCTGGAATACCGCGAAGAGAATCTGGTACGGCTGGATATTCTGATTGCGGGCGACAAGATCGACAGTCTTGCCACCATGTGCCACCGCACCGAGGTCGAGGCTTTGGGCAGGCGGCTGGCCAAAAAACTGAAAGAGGTCATTCCCAAGGCACAGTTCGCGATTCCGATTCAGGCTGCGATTGGCGGTAAAGTGGTCGCGCGCGAAACTATTTCGGCCTTCCGCAAAGACGTAACAGCCGGCCTGTATGGTGGTGACGTTACCCGCAAAAATAAGTTATTACAGAAACAGAAAAAGGGCAAAAAGCGCATGAAGCAGATGGGCAGCGTGAGTCTTCCTCAAGATGCCTTCCACGCAATTTTGAAAAAAGATTAAGAAGAAAGATTAAATGAATTGCATTCCGATTATGAAAAATAATATCTACTATCTAAGACACCTTATCCCCTCTTAAAAAAAGAAGTCGAATCATTAATCATTGTTTTTGTTTACAGGAATTATCGAAAGCACAGGCCTGATCGATGGAATCAAAAAAAATCCCCTCACCATTAAGGCGCCCGCACTCATCCAAAAGCTCAAAATCGGAAGTAGTGTCGCTGTGGACGGTGTCTGCCTGACCGTCCGAAAAAAGTTGAAAGATTCTTTTGAGGCTGACGTGATGCCTGTCACTCTGAAGCGCACCAATCTGGGACATAAGAAGAAAAATGATCTGGTAAATCTGGAACTGGCCATGTTGGGGTCAAAACGCTTTGAAGGGCATATTGTGAGCGGGCATGTGGAAGGAACGGCGGAGCTTCTGGAGATGAAGATCGTGGAGAATGCTTATCATCTGACTCTCAGAATACCGGAGGACTTGAGTCGTTATGTGATAGCGACCGGCTCCATTGCCGTCAATGGCATCAGCCTGACCGTGATGGATGTGGATGGCGAGAAGTTTAGCGTCGGAATTATTCCGCACACCTGGGAGAACACGAATTTACATACCTTAAAGGTGGGTGATAAAGTGAACATCGAAACGGATATTCTGGCAAAATATGCTGAAAAGCTTACACTTTCAAACTCAAAGTCTTAAACTCGAAATTCAAGTTTCGAGTTTCGAACTTTTCAATTATGAGTTCCATTAAGAAGCACATCGCAGGAAAGAATCTTACCGCCAAAAAAGGGCTGAAAGTCGGGATTGTTCAGAGTGAGTACAATTCCGAAATCGGAAATATCCTGCATAAGAATTGCCTCAGGACTCTTATCAAGTCCGGCGTCTCTGAAAGAAATATCATAACGGTCAAAGTGCCGGGAGCTTTTGAAATCCCTTACGCGTGCCAGAAACTGGCATCTTCGAAACTGTATGACGTCATTATCAGCCTTGGTGTTATCATCCGGGGGGAAACGCCTCATTTTGAATATATTGCGGGCTCCTGTTCTAAGGGTATAATAGATGTAAGCCTGAAAATCGGCATCCCTGTTATATTTGGCGTCCTGACAACCAACAACTTAAATCAGGCAAAAGCCCGGGCCGACAAAGGCACCGAAGCCGCCCTGGCCGCCATGCAAATAGCTAATCTTAATTTCTGAAAAAATGCAAAAACTCACTCTAAGCATAACTGATTATTCCGACCTTCCGAACGCGAAGCTGATATATTTTGAAGGTGATTTTGACGGTTACGCCGAAGACACCATAGCTCAGATTCAGAATGAAGTGGATCAGGCCACTCCAGGCCGAGTCCTTATTTTTGAATTTTCAAAGCTCAATTATCTGAACAGTTTTGCTATCGGTCAGCTTGTGGCCTGGCATAACGTCATGAATGAAAAAAAAGGCCAGATTCTGATCGTGGGCATCAACAGAAACATTCAGGATATTTTTTCCGTTCTCGGAATCGGAAGTGTTTTTAAAATTTACAGCAGCCTGGAAGAACTAAAGGCGGGTCAGGCTTAAGTTTTCTTTCGGTTTTCAAGCTTTCTCTGCCCCTGCATCATTTCTTCAAGGTCGGTGAGCATTTTGAAGTAGACGTTTTCCATAAAGTCCCTCAGCTTACTTACGTCTATGTGAGTTTCCTGCATGGCAAGAAAATTCCGCATTATAAAGGCCGAAAGCTGAACGAAAGGCGGTGAAATTTCTTTTACAAGCTCGTTAGTGCTTTTCTCCACACTCTTTATGAGAACGCTGTCCAGAGTTCTGTGCGGTTTATGGGCGGCCGCCACGGTTATATTCCCAATCCATTTATCGATCGCCATTTTCTGAGCCGGATTCAGCGCGTGAACATATTTGTATTCAGGTAATACCAGGGCGGTTTTTCCGGCCTCTTTGATGATAGTCTGAATTTCTTCTGAGGCCGTTCGATCCACCAGCGACAAGACCGCAATAATAAGTTCTGAAGGAATGTCCTGAGCCACGCATCGCGAAATAAGCAAAAAAAGATCCGTGCCGCCCCCGCCCCTCTGAGACAGAAACTGAACAATGATATTGGCGAGTCTGTCATCATGCGCGCGCGCCTTGCCTTCCTCTTTCTGGAGCTGCTGCATCGCCTGCTGAGCCCTCTTCATTTCTTCACGAAATTGCTCATCTGATTTTTCGTCGTGTTCTTTGGCGGCCTGCGCGCCGAATAGTTCAAAATCTCCCGCTTCTGCCATAAATGAAAATTAAAAAACCACGTACGAGTTTACATGGTTTTAAGGATTTCGGAAAGTCTAGCTACTTCAGGCGAATATTCTAGAATAAGTTAGACCACCTGGTGCGTTAAGATATGAATGACAAAATTTACATCTTAACCCAGATGGCCCATGAAACATCTTACTTACAATGACCGTAGGATCATAGAGAAATTACTTACAAAAGGCACAGG
>JAZDNJ010000084.1:0-20049 GCA_043800105.1 Patescibacteria group bacterium | reverse complement strand
TTTTCAGACAAGTGAAAAGTAGTCGTCCATTTGAGCTAGACGGCGCTTTTTGATACACTTTCTAAGAAAGAATTCACAAACAAAAAAATGAAAAAAAATAGCGTCAAAAAATTCTCAAAATTTTTAATGTCCGCGTCTCTGAGAGGCCTGGCCGTTTTTGCCGTGTTCGGAATGGCGCTTTACGCTTACGCGGTGAATTATCCGTCAAGTCAGCCAAATGCCGTTTCAGGAGTGGTGGGGCTTTATGTGGGGCAGACCGCGGGCACCTGGGATGGCAATATCGGCGGTTATCAGTCGGCGAACGCGGTGTGCGCGGGTGTTGAGCCTGACAGTCATATCTGCTCACCCATGGAAATTGTGAATACCTACAATCACAACGCTTCAGCCGTGACCTCTGAAACGGGAACTGTGTGGCTTAATTCCGGCGCCCCCGCCAATACCGCTCCAGCTGTCAATGACTGTAATGGCTGGAAGAATAATTCCCTGAGCTATTACGGTAATGTGTGGAGTTTTGGCAGTAATGATTTTGCCGGTATTCTCCCCTGCGCTTTCGCTTTGCCCATTGCCTGCTGTAAATAAACTAATATGAAAAAAGTTCTGCAAATTTCGTCTTTATTTCTTTTCCTCCTTTTCGCGCAGTCGGTTTACGCGGTCGGTGAGGTTTGTTCAAAAACCGGTCCCGCCGCGACGAGTGAGTGCTGTACAGCCCCCACCATTATTGAACAGGTCGGTGGCTGTCCCAGTGGCTATAAATGGATTGGGGATCCGGTGTCAGGCCAATGTCAGTCACTTATCACTTGTCCCGTAACCGCGAACTCTTTAAGTTGCTTAAGCGGTGGCTGTTATACACCTCCTCCGACACCGCCGGCGCTTCAATGTCCCACAGCCGGTGTTAATACCGATACCAGTCTTCCCTGTTGTAATAACACGCAAATAGCTGTCCGGGATTCCACTTCGCCATCTGGCTGGAAGTGTCAGGATCAGTTGTCCAGTCCATGGACCGTGAGCGGAAGTGATGTCTACCGCAGTGACGGTAAAGTTGGCATCGGGACAACTACGCCTAACGGCAAAGTAACCATAGGCGGAGCGGGCGGTTCTGTAGGAACAGACGGAATCGAGTGGTTCAGCGGCCCCGGAAACGCAAGCGGCTATAGTGGCTGGGCTGGCAGGGCATATATTGGTACTCCTACCGGCAGCTGGGGAACAGCTCCGTTTATTTTTGCCGTGCCGGATACAACAGGTAATGAACTCCAGACCATGACTTTACTGAACGGTAAAGTCGGCATTGGTCTGACTGGCCCAAAAGAAATGCTTGATATCAATGTGGGCTCTGATGCGGGTATCGGACTGACATCTTCTCTTAACGATGGTCAGCTTGCCGCAAAACTGAATTATGAGCACACAGGCTCATGGGCTTCCGGAAAGCTGAATCTTGGCATCAATAAGGGGGGAGGCGCTGTGGAGGATGTTTTGACGATTCAGGGAAATGGCAGGGTTGGAATCGGCACGAACACGCCTGCCTATGCTCTGGATGTAGTTGGTACGGCTGACGCGGATGCGTACTGTATTTCGGGGGCGAACTGTATAACAGCCTGGCCGGGTGGCGTTGCTGGCGTTGGGATGTATGTAGGAATGTCTGCTAGTGCACTTAACGGCAGTAGGACCAATTATACGATTGCCAATGATCAATGCAAGCTTGGCGCAGGCGTGTTGGCAGGAAGTCATATTTGTACCGCCATGGAAATGATTGCCTCTTACAACAACGATCCAACCGGACCTGTTGCCTCTTTGGCTCAGAGTGTTTGGGTAAACAACGGTCCTCCCGGATACATCAGCAATGTGGCGAATGACTGTGAGGGCTGGAACTCAAATGGCAGTACCATTTTTGGTTATGTTTGGGATGGTGTAAAGGATTCAAGCTATGTTACCCCCTGCAACCTGACGAGGAAGTTCGCATGTTGCAAGTAAATTGTTAATCACACTCTAAAATGAGAAAATTTCTTCGACTATTACCGGTGATCATTCTGCTTTTTGTGGCGGTGCCACATGCTTACGCGGGTCTTTCAGAAGGCTGTTTTCCCGCGGTGCAGTGTGATACCGGTCAGGACTATTACGGGACCAGCTGTCAGAAACATATTAATCAAGTGATAGGACCCATAGCCGATTCCTGCGCTACCAGCAACCCGCCCGGAGAAACATGGAACTTTAACTGCGCCAGCGGCTGTTATAAGACAAGCATTCCTGTTCCTCCGGCTTGCCCTGGAGGTGTTATGGTGAACGGTAACTGTTTGGCCAGACTGGATGTTCTCAAAGATAACGTGCCGGTAACCGGTGTAAATGCTTACAAAATTTATGATGGAACTGATCTTACCGAGGTTGTCCACGTAGGCACTGCCGGTTGCGTGGACGGAGAAGTGGCTGTCAGCGACACCGCTTCAGCCAGCGGCTGGAAGTGCGGCGCGGGAGGCGCCTGGACGGTCAGTGGTTCGGATGCTTATCGGGTATCGGGTAATGTGGGAATCGGCACAGCAACTCCAAACGAGCAACTCCAGATAACAGGAAACTTCAGTCTGCCCGCTTCAACTGCGACTGCCGGTGTCATAAAATCGGGTCCTGACAGATTCATCCATAACTATGGACTGAATAACTTCTTTGCGGGTGTGAATGCAGGCAACTTTTCAGTGGTCTCAAATGGAAGAAATGTGGGTGTTGGTGTTAACGCGCTTTCTTCCCTTACTTCAGGAGATAGCAATGTCGGCGTTGGCTATCATGCGCTTTATTCCAACACTGATGGTTACTACAATACTGCTAACGGAAATGAAGCACTTTTTTCCAATACCACAGGCTTCAACAACACTGCCAGTGGAAAAGAAGCGCTCTATTCCAATACCACAGGCCTTGTAAATACTGCTATCGGATATTCATCACTTCATTCTAATACTACCGGCGAGCGCAATACTGCAATCGGTGTTCAGGCCGGCAACTCAAACATATCAGGATCAAGAAATGTTTTTCTTGGTTATCAAGCAGGGGGTAATGAAACAGGATCAGACAAGCTCTATATAGCAAATACTTCCACTGCCACTCCCCTGATTTACGGAGATTTCGCAACTGGCAGAATCGGCATTGGAACAAATACGCTTAGCGGCAAATTTCAGGTTGTTGATAGCCCTCAATATGTTCGATTGCTGGCTAATAGCATTTTTGGAAACACAGCGCTTCTTGCGGAAGGCGAGAATCTTGCTGGTTACTTCACCAATACCAATGGTACGAGTTACGCCCTTGCTTCGAGTAGTGATGTCGGACTGGTTGGCGGTGGTAATTTAAGTGGTGGTCACTTCCTGGACAATAATCAGTCAGGTCTTGCTGATGTGGCTGTGGGTGATTTTGGCATAAAAGCGTATGGTAATTCTGCGGGCGGATATTTTAAAGATTCAAATAATTCCGGTTACGCCAATGTTGGTTATGGTGATTATGGAATATGGGCTATGGGCAATAGTATGGGGGGCCGTTTCGAAGATTTAGATTCAGGCAGTTACGCTTTTGTTGGATATTCAGGCTATTCTCTTTATGGCAATGCTCCTGTATATGTTGGGACCTTGGGCTCACCGGCTCTTATTGTAAATGGTGCCGAGGCACTTTGGTATGACGGAAACTACTTCAGTTGGGGCTATGGTGCCGCTTATAATTATTTTAACGATAGAGTGGGAATCGGTCAGTTGGCTCCTACATTTAAATTGCAATGGCCCAATGTGGCCACTGATGTTGGCGGCCGGGGGCGTGCCAATGCATGGACAACCTACTCGGATTCCAGAGTCAAAATGAATCAAGCGCCCCTTTCTTATGGCCTGAAGCAGGTATTAGAATTGGAGCCAAAAACATATGATCATTACAGCAGTCATTTTGAAGATGGAAAGCTGGTGCTCGATAAGGATTATTCTCATGAAGTCGGTTTTATAGCCCAGGAGGTGAACAAGGTAATTCCGGAGGCTGTTAACAAGCCTGCAGATGAGAATACGGAATTGTGGGGTCTTGATAACGATAAGCTGACTCCGGTTCTGGCTAAGGCAATTCAGGAACTCAAAGCCGAGAATGACGAGTTGAAAGCCGTGGTTTGTGAGCTTAAACCGAATGCAAAGATCTGCGAACAATAATTAATTCTGTGAAGATGAAAACTTTGAAAAAATTCTTACCTCTGCCTGCACTGGCCTTACTGATTCTGGCAGCCTGCACCAATCCGCTCGCTAAAAAGCCTGCTGAAGAAAAAGCGGCAACCGAAGTGACGCCGGCGGCGGTTACCACTGACGTTACAAATGTTGCAACATCTGATTCCAGATACGGCTCTAATATGAAGTGCAGTCTTTTGCAGAACGCGGATAACCGTCAGGCCTGTGAACAGCTCATCAGTGAACAGATCGGATCGATGTTGGAGTCGGAAATACTTGCCAGTTTTGATCTGAAGCGCTGTAATGAATTGCCCGCGGATATTGTCGCAGAATGCCAGGAGAGACTGAATTCAACAGGGGTCGAAGGGCCGGTTAGTGACGAAGAGCTGGCTATTTTTCGTGACGCTGTAAAAGGCGAGAGCGCTGAACTTCAGGAAGGTGAGGCAATGCCTCAATATCCAATCTTCGATAAAACCAAGTGTGCCGGACTTCTGACGCCCGGGTACAAGGAATATTGTGAAAAGCAAATCAGGGGGCGCGAAGAACAAAATAAACTTGACCAGATTATCCAGTCCAACGATGTAACTCGTTGTGACGAATTGAGCGAGGAGGTGTATAGTACGCTTTGCAGAAGTTTTTTCGGAATAGAAATCGGTCCTGAGACGATTGAACCGGAAGGTGCGGGAGAGGTTGTAAATCAGTAATAATTTTTTAATTTAACATTTATTAATTAATCTTATTCTATGCATATGTTCAATAGAGTCCCCATTTTAAAGGTTATCGTCATAATCTGGATCGCCTTTGCAAGTTTGTATGTTGTATACAACGAATACAATAATTTCAAAGTTCTTGTCGCTCAGCGGGCTTACAACACAGGGTTACGTGACGCTGTCAATAAACTTATACAACAGGCTCAGACATGTAATCCTATCCCGGTAACATCAGGGGAACAGCGTGTTGATCTGATTTCCATGAGCTGTCTGAATGCTTCCGACAAAAAGGCGAACTAGCAGGTCGCGTTGGCGGGCCATGTAAAATGCTTTGACACTAAAAATTCTATTTGCTAGAATCCTCCTGCTTTATATTTAATAAACTCAAATAATTATGGCTGAAGGAAAATTCGACCGCAGTAAGCCACATATCAATGTAGGTACCATCGGTCACGTGGATCATGGCAAAACCACCCTTACCGCTGCTATTACTGCTGTTGCAGCTGCTAAATTTGGTGGTATCAATAAGTTTGTGGCGTTCGATCAAATCGACAATGCGCCGGAAGAAAGAGAACGCGGTATTACCATCGCCACTTCTCATCAGGAGTATGAAACACCAAAGCGCCACTATGCTCACGTGGATTGCCCCGGGCATGCTGACTATGTAAAGAATATGATCACTGGTGCCGCTCAAATGGATGGCGCCATTCTTGTCGTATCGGCTGCTGATGGCCCTATGCCACAGACCCGTGAACACATCCTTTTGGCTCGTCAGGTTAATGTGCCATATATTGTCGTGTTCATGAACAAGTGCGATATGGTCGATGATCCTGAGCTTCTTGATCTTGTCGAGATGGAGGTTCGTGAGCTTCTGAACAAGTATGAATTCCCCGGCGATGATATTCCTATCATCCGCGGTTCCGCGCTCAAGGCTCTCGAAAATCCAAGCGGTCCTGACGCTGAACCTATTGTTGAACTTCTCAACAAGCTCGATGAATATATTCCCCAGCCAAAACGCGCTCTTGATAAGCCTTTCCTGATGCCTGTTGAGGATATCTTCTCAATCAAAGGTCGTGGAACGGTTGCCACAGGCCGTATCGAACAGGGTGTGGTGAACATCAATGAAGAAGTGGAAATCGTCGGACTGCGCGACACCCGTAAAGTTGTTGTTACCGGTGTTGAAATGTTCCGGAAGCTTCTCGACCGTGGTGAGGCCGGTGATAATGTCGGTCTGCTCCTTCGCGGAGTTGAACGTGACGACATCGAACGCGGTCAGGTGCTTGCAAAACCGGGTTACATCACTCCTCATACTGAGTTCACGGCTGAAATCTATGTTCTTACCAAAGAGGAAGGCGGCCGCCATACTCCATTCTTTAAGGGTTACAAACCTCAATTTTACATCCGCACAACCGATGTAACCGGCGAAGTTCATTTACCTGCCGGAACCGAAATGGTAATGCCCGGAGACAATATCAAACTTGATATTAGCCTTGGTAAACCAATCGCTCTGGACGAAGGAACCCGTTTCGCTATTCGTGAAGGAGGCCGTACAGTAGGTGCAGGTGTAATAACTGCTATTAAAAAATAAGTTCTTTGGTCCGGTGTTACACCGGACTTGTAGAATTTATTTAGACCAATGGTCCGGTGGACACCGGACTAAGTCTCACACAATTCGTTAACGCATATCAACCCCATGGCCAAGGACAGCAAAAAGGAAAATGCTCAGCGCATTCGAATCACTCTAAAGGCTTTCGATCACACGATCATTGATAAGGCTGTTGAAACTATCATCCAGACTGCTGAACGTACAGGGGCTATTATTGCCGGGCCAATTCCTTTGCCTACTAAAATTAAGAAGTTTACTATCAATCGTTCCACTTTCATTTCAAAAGATGCCCGTGAGCAGTTTGAAATGAGAATACACAAGCGATTGATTGATTTGCGTGAAACCACTTCCGCCACGATTGAAGCGCTGACGAATCTTTCTTTGCCGGCCGGGGTGGATATCGAGATCAAGATGCTCTAGTCCTTATCATTGGTTTTCGCTTTCATATCGATGGCCCAGATCTTTTTTTGTGTGTAATAAACAACAATAATCAGTGCTATTGAAACGGTTATCAGAACGTGTGGCAGAAATTGGGCCAGGTAAGTCTTTCCAAAGATAGCGAGTAATGTGTTTGCCACAATAAAACCGATTCGACCTTCTGTTGGTCCAAAGCCAAAGTAGCTTACGCGAAATTCGTTCAGAGCGCCAAAGCTGATAAAGGCGTTCACCATAAAACCTCCATAGACCATAAGCAGGAAAAACAGTATGCCATAACGGTCCGGAATGAAAAAAGAATAACCGATCAAAATACAGCACATGAACATGTAATCCAAGAAGTGATCGGCGTAGTAACCCCACTTTATCAGGCCTGTATCGCGGTGTCGGCCCACAGCGCCGTCGAATAGGTCGGTCAGGTACTGCATGATGATCATGGCCGAGGAGCCCCAGAGCCAGTGAATGTTGTACTGGGCAAGAAAGCCGAAAAAGAGAACGCCCCCGGACCATATTATCGTCATGGCAGTCAGGTGATAGGTTTCAATGGCGTGGGGTATCTTTGGGGTGCCCCATTTAACAAAAAGCTGTTCCCATTTGTGCAAATGAGACATGCCGACTTTCAGGTGCCCTTTGAATTCTTCATGTTTCATCATGGTAAAACAAATTATTCTATAACAATTATAGGCCTTTTTTTGTGGGGTGGCACGTTGGTGGGGGAACCTTAGAAGAATCGCATATGGAAAAGGCAGGCCGAACTTGAATCCGGCCCACCTTCTTGTGGTTCCCCCTAGACTGTTGAGTCTAGTTCTCCTCCCCCTCCTTGTCTTTGGCGAGCGCGTCGCAGAAGGCCAGGCCTTCGTTGACCAGGTCGCGCACTTCTGGGGTGCAGTACTTGTCGTACCTCTTGCACAGCTCGTTGGCCCTATCTTCGCTGGCCAACTTGCAGGCAGTGCGAACTGCGCCCATGTAAACGACAATGCAGGCCTTGCGGCGCAGTTTCTTGTCGCCAGGGTACTTGGCGAGGCACTTGGCCTCGACTTTCGCCCTGAAGGCCTCGGCGCTTTCGGCGGGAGTGGCCGGTGCTTCCCGAGTCTTCGGCGTGGTCGTTGCCTCGGCGGTTGGGGTTTCATTCGGCGTCTCGGGTGGCGTTGATGTGGCGCATCCTACGGCCAACATCATTCCTGCCAGTACTGTCAATCTTGTCATCTCTCTTCCTTTCGCTGGAGTTCCACTAAGGGGAACCAAAATCCAAATCTTTGAGCTGTGAACAACTCTTAGACATTGGTGTCCTTAGTGAATTTCATTGTTGGAAAAGAACATGGAAAATTATTTTAGTATAATAGTGTATGTATGTCAATTATAGCTCTTGGACAAGCTGTCCAAAAAAAGTCTGATTTTTCCTTGACTTTAGACAAGTCGTCGGTAAAATAAACAGGCAATTTATGTTAGTCGTGGGGTCGAGTCCTGCTAAATGTGACAAAAGCCTCCTTAACCTCTAAACAATAATGCCCGGAATAATCGGAAAAAAATTAGGAATGAGCCAAGTCATTCAAGACGATGGTCGCGTGATCCCAGTCACTTACGTTGTCTGCGAGCCTAACGAGGTTGTGCAGGTCAAAACGGAAAAGACGGACGGATATCCGGCGATAGTCCTAGGCTTTGATGCGTATAAGTCACGCAAAGGCGAGGACAGGAACAAAAAATTTAAAGCCTTAAAGGAATTCCGTGTCGAAAATGCAGATGATTATAAGAAAGGGCAGAAAGTTTCCGTTGAAATTCTTAAGGAAGTTGAAATGGTAACGGTAACCGGAAATTCAAAGGGCAAGGGGTATCAGGGTGTTATGAAGCGGCATAAATTTGCCGGCGGCCCTGAAACTCATGGATCCGTTTTCCACCGCGAACCTGGTTCTGTAGGTACCTGTGCCAAGCCCGGGCGTGTGATTAAGGGGCGCAAACTTCCTGGTCAGATGGGAAATGAGCAGGTAACGTTAAAGAATCGTCCTCTGATCTCAGTCGTTGCCGATAAGAATGTCCTGGTCATCAAGGGCGCACTTCCCGGGGCTAATAGTTCCTATGTTTATATTAAATTCTAAATCCGAAACTCGAAATTCGAAGTATGAAAATTGATCTCTACGCACAATCAGGGGAGAAAAAAGGGACGACTGAAGTGTCCGACGCTATGTTTAAGGTTGTGGTTAACGATGAGCTGATTCGCTTGTCCGTCATTCGCCAGTTGGCTAGCAGACGTCAGGCTAATGCTCACGTAAAGACGCGTGCCGAAGTGCGTGGCGGCGGAAAGAAACCCTGGAGGCAAAAAGGAACAGGTCGCGCAAGATTCGGTTCGTCCCGCAATCCCATATGGCGTGGCGGTGGCGTGGCTTTCGGCCCCCGGAATATTCGCAATTTTTCACTTAATATGCCTAAAAAAGCACGGCGTTCAGCTCTTTTTTCCTGCCTTTCCCAGAAGGCGGCTGACAGCAAGGTTTTTGCCCTTGATGCTTACAAGTCTGATGCACCCAGGACTGCGGATTTTGCCGCGATGGTTGAAAAACTGCCTGCCGGTCGCAGTCTTCTGATTGTTCTTGACGCGAAAAATGAAATACTCGAAAAGTCCGCCGGTAATCTTCCTAAAGTAAAAACTATTCTTGTGGATTATCTCAATCCTCACGACGTTCTTACTTACGACAATATTATGTTTATGAAGCCCGCCCTCACGAAGGCTGAAGAAATTTTTCTTAAATAGTTATGCAGCTAACTAATGTGCTTATAACACCGATAGTTACCGAGAAGAGCAGTAATGCTCAGACAAAGTCTAAGTATACGGTTCGCGTAAAGGCTGACGCGACAAAAGTCGAAATCGCAAAAGCGGTTAATAAGGCATATGGCGTTGATGTTGTGTCCGTGAACATCATTCCGGTTCGTGAGAAAAAACGACTGGTCGGGCGCGGCCGCGCAATAACCAAACGGCCTGCATCAAAAAAAGCAATTATCACCATCAAAGCTAAACAGAATATTGATTTTAATAAATTAAAGATCGCGAAGTAATGGCAATCAAGAAATATAATCCTACAACAGCGGGACGGAGAGGGATGACGACGGTCGACTACAGCGGTCTTTCAAAGGCAAAGCGTCAGAAAGGCCTGATGACGACAATTTCCAAACACGCCGGCCGCAATAATCAGGGAAGAATCACAGTGAGGCATCGTGGAGGAGGAGTCAAAAGGCTTTATCGGCTGATTGATAACAAAAGGTTTGATAAGCTTGATGTGTCGGCCAAGGTTGAAAAGGTTGAATACGATCCAAATCGCACCGCTTTTATTGCTCTTCTGCTTTACGCAGATGGTGAAAGGCGATATATTTTGGCGCCTGACGGCCTCAAAGTCGGTGATAGAGTTGTTTGCAGTAATAAGGCTAAAATTAAACCTGGCAATCGGGTAAAAATTGGCAGTATACCTGTTGGTTTCAGTATTCATGATGTTGAAATCCAGCCTGGCAAAGGTGCCCAAATGATCAAATCTGCCGGTTCTGCCGGACAAGTGTCTTCTCAGGACGGCGAACTTGCGCAGATCACTTTACCATCAGGTTCGGTTCGTTATGTTTCCAAAGAATGTTTTGCAACCATCGGTCAGGTTTCTAATATTGATCACAATAATGTTACTATCGGTAAGGCCGGCCGAATGAGAAAGATGGGCCGACGACCACAAGTGTTGGGCAAATCCATGAATGCCGTTGATCATCCTCATGGTGGTGGTGAAGGCCATACGGCTATCAGCCCCAAAATGCCAAAAACTCCTTGGGGTGCTCCAGCCCTTGGTGTTAAGACAAGGCGCCGAAAAAGGTATAGTGATCATCTTATTATTAAGGGCCGACGCAAAAAGAAAAAATAACTTTAACTATTGATTTGGTATGAGTAGAAGTCTTAAGAAAGGAATGTACGTTGACCCCAAGCTCCTGAAGAAGGTTCAGATGATGGAAGCTTCAGGTCAGAAAAGGGTGATCAAAACCTGGTCACGAGCTTGTACCATTGCTCCTGAATTTGTGGGCCACACATTTGGCGTCCACAACGGCAAAACCCACATTTCTGTTTATGTTACCGAAAATATGGTCGGTCACAAGCTGGGTGAATTCTCTCCGACTCGTAAATTTAAGTCTCATGGTGGTAAGTTAGCTAAAACAGCCTCAGAATGAAAGCATATTTAAGAAAAATTCGGATTTCTCCCAAAAAAGCCAATCTTGTGGCCGGGATGGTACGTGGAAAGAAGGTAAAAGACGCATTGGTTATTCTCAAATTTATGCCTAAAAAAGGCGCTGACATTTTATATAAGGTTGTTCATTCGGCCGCTTTAAACGCAAAAAATAATTTCAAACAGTCGATCGATGAGCTTTATATAACACAAATCCTTGTCACCAAAGGGCCGACTTACAAACGTTCCATTCCCATTTCCCGCGGGCGTGTTCATCCCATTGGAAAACGAACTTCCCATATTACAGTTGAAGTGGGTTTGGCTGACGGGAGCATGCCCAAAGTTTCTGTTAAGGGAGAAAAGACCGAAACACCAGAGAAGAAAGAGGCAAAGAAGGCAGTAAAGAAGGAGGTAAAGAAAGAGGCTTCAAAGAAGCCGGTCACCAAGAAAACAACTGAGAAGAAAGTGCCTGCAAAAAAGGCCGTCAAAAAATCAGACAAGAAAGGTTAATTTTTAATTTTCAATTTTGAATCAAGAAAATTATGGGTCAAAAAGTTAATCCCAAATCACTGCGTATCGGCATTATTAACACCTGGCCATCCAAATGGTTTGCCGATGGGAAGGACTATGCCAAAAAGTTTCATGCTGACCTGAAACTGAAGAAATTTCTTGCTGATAAACTGAAAAGCGCCGGGGTCGTAAGGATTGAAATTGAACGCTCTGCCAAAAAGGTGGTTGCTAATATCAGTGCTGCCAAACCCGGCCTGATTATCGGGCGGCAAGGTGTGGCTATCGAAGATCTTCGTGATATGCTCAGCCGCAAATTCAACGAAAATATTGAAATTAATATTCATGGAGTTGCCCAACCTGATCTGGTGGCAGTCCTGATTGCCGAAGTAGTGGTTCAGCAGGTTGAAAAACGAGTGGCATACCGCCGAGCCGTGAAAATGGGGATCAAAAAAGCGATAGACGCGGGAGCCAAAGGGGTGAAAATCCAGGTTTCCGGTCGCCTGAATGGTGTGGAAATCTCACGCAATGAGACCTACAAGGAGGGTAATATTCCACTACATACCCTGCGTGCCGATATTGACTACGCGCAAATGCCAGCCAATACCAGTTACGGTGTTATTGGTGTCAAAGTATGGATTTACCGCGGACTGGTCTTTAAGTCCAGAGATGCCGGCAAAGTTGAGAAGGAAGAAAAATATGAAGAAACAACCCCTGGCCATGAGCGAGGGAAATCCAAATAATTTATTTTAAGTCGATGCTCCAACCCAAAAAGCAGAAATACAGGAAGTCACATCGCTCCAGGTCAGCCCTGAAAGGCTTGTCTAAAGGGGGTAATGCTGTCAGCTTTGGTTCAATTGGGCTTAAAGCTGTTACGGCCGGTGAGTTGACATCCCGACAAATTGAAGCGGCTCGTCGCGCCATGACCCGTGCCATCAAGCGCGGCGGTAAAATCTGGATTCGTGTTTTCCCTCACACACCTATCACACGAAAGGCTTCCGAAGTGCCAATGGGGTCCGGTAAGGGGGCGGTAGAATTTTATGTGGCACGTGTAAAACCCGGGAAAATCATTTTTGAAATGGATGGTATTCCCGAAGAGCTTGCTCGTGAAGCGCTTAAACTGGCTGATTCAAAATTAGGTATTAAAACCAAGATTGTACTCAAACATCATTAAGAATGTTATCAAATCAAGAACTCAAATCATTGACAAGAAAAGAATTACTGCGGGAGCTTGAAGATGCCCGTGAATTGGCAATGAAGAAGCGGATTACCATCAAAACCAAGCACGAAAAGGATACCAGTAGCATCCCAAAGCAGAAGAAGTTTATTGCCCGTATTATGACTGCTTTAAGGGAACTGGATCTGGAGGAGGCGGTTGAGAATTCCGTTAAAATCGATTAACAAGACAATTAAAAATTTTTTATGCGGACGAAAACAGGAGTCATCACCAGCAATAAAATGACCAAAACACTTGTGGTCAAAGTTGATTCTTACAAGAATCATCCTAAATACGCGAAGAAATACAGAGTTTCAAAGAAGTTTTATGTCCATGTGGAAGATGCCGCTCAGTTTAATATTGGTGATACGGTTACCATTATGGAAACGAAACCTGTGAGCAAACTTAAAAGATGGAAAGTAACTGCCAATTCCTGAGCCCCCTAATCCAAAAGATAATTATTATTTAACATGATCCAACCACAAACACTCCTGCATGTTGCTGACAACACCGGTGCTAAGAAAGTGATGTGTATTAAAGTATTGGGCGGCTCGAAAAGAAGATACGCCGGTATTGGTGATCTGATTGTGGTTGCTGTAAAGAGTGCCGCTGTCAAAGGAGTGGTTAAAAATCACACCGTTCAGCGCGCGGTGGTTGTTCGCACAAAGAACAACATTCGCAGGAAAGATGGTTCTTATATTCGTTTTGATGATAATGCTGTCGTTATTGTCAATGATGACGGCATGCCTAAAGGTACACGCGTGTTTGGTCCCGTTGCCCGCGAGCTGCGGGCCTGCGGATATCAGAAAATTATTTCTCAGGCACCTGAAGTTTTATAAATTCTAAACTCGAAACCCGAAATTTCAAATGAAGATTAAAGTTAAAGACAACGTATTGGTAACTGCCGGTAAGTACAAGGGTAAAACCGGAGCAGTGATGCGCGTTCTGGAAAAACAGAACAAGGTGACGGTGGAAAAAGTCAATATCCGGACTCGTCATATTAAAAAAACTTCGACACGCGCCGGTCAAAGGATCCAGTACGAGGCGCCTCTCGCAATTTCGAATGTTAAGCTGATCTGTCCAAGCTGTAATAAGGCGACGCGAACTGCCTATAAAACACCTGACAAAGGAAAGAAATACCGCATCTGTAAAAAGTGCGGTGAATCAGTTGAGCAGGCTCAATCTAAAGTAGAAAAGAAAAAATAATCTGAGATTTAATCATTAATAAATGTCATATTACGATACGTTCAACAAAGAAGTTATCCCAGCGCTCCGGCAGGAGCTTGGTATAAAAAATATGATGGCTGTCCCCAGGATTTCCAAGGTGAAGCTGAATGTGGGAATCGGGACTTTGCTCAAGAATACGAAGGATTATTCTGATGTGATTTCCAATGTATCAAAGATCGCCGGGCAAAAACCGGTTGTTACCAAGGCTAAAATGGCTATTTCTAATTTTAAGCTCAGACAGGGGATGCCAACTGGTATTACAGTCACCCTGCGCGGAAAGAGGATGTATGAATTTATCTATCGTTTGGTGAATATTGTTATTCCCAGGGTGCGTGATTTCCGCGGGCTAAACCCGAAGTCTTTTGACGGGCATGGGAATTATTCTATCGGATTCAAGGAAGCTCTTGTTTTTCCTGAAATCAATCCTGATGATGTGCTGAATGTGCATGGTATGCAGGTGACGATTTCCACGACTGCCAAAAACGATGAAGAAGGACGCGCCCTTCTTACCCAGGTTGGATTTCCATTTAAGAAAATGAAGTAATAATTTTTTAATTAATTTATTCAGATGGCTCGAAAAGCACTGATCGTAAAAACGGCCAGACGGCAAAGAAAGATGAAAAATAGTCTTGCGAATGGCAAGAAGCCGGCAAAGTGGGTGCGAACCTACAATCGCTGCAAACTTTGCGGTCGCTCACGGGGGTATATTCGGTATTTTGAGATCTGCCGCATCTGTTTCCGCGAACTAGCCTCTAAAGGGGAAATAATGGGGGTCAAAAAATCGAGCTGGTAAGAAATATTCAATTTTAATTTTCAATTTTTAATTCGTTAGATATGGTCACTGATCCGATTGCAGATCTGCTCACAAGAATTCGGAATGCCGTGAAGGCAAAGCACTCCAAAACAATAGTCGCTTATTCCAAGCTGAAAGTTGCCATACTTGAAGTCCTTAAGCAGAATAAATACGTGGATGATTTCAAGGTTATAAAGGTGGGGAATTTTGATCAAATTGAAATCAGTATGAATAATGTTCATACATCGTTGAACCTCAAGCGTGTCAGCAAGCCCGGGCAAAGGATTTATATCAAAAAAGGCGACCTGAAGCCTGTACTTAATGGCTATGGAATTGGTGTCATCTCCACTTCCCGTGGCATTATGACAACATCGGAAGCCCGCAAAAACGGTCTGGGAGGGGAGTTGTTATGTGAAATCTGGTAACATTCTTAATTTTTGGAATTTTTAAATTTTTATAAATAATGTCTAGAATCGGTAAGCAAATCATTGTAATCCCTTCGGGTGTCGAGGTAACTCTGGACGGCAATCGTATTAAGGTAAAGGGGCCGAAAGGTGAGCTTGAAATGGGATTCAGCCCTTCAGTCAAAGTCAGCAAAGATGATCATGGGATTCGTGTAAAGCGAAGTTCGGATGAGCCAAGTGTGCGGAGTTTGCATGGGCTTACCCGTGCTCTTATCGCTAATATGATCAAAGGGGTTTCTTCCGGTTATGAGAAGCGACTGGAAATCATTGGCGTTGGTTACAGAGCTCAGGTATCAGGTAAGAAATTGACCCTTAATCTTGGTTTTTCACATCCGATCGAGCTCCATGTGCCTGATGGGATTACGGCGGAAATGGATAAGGAATCAAAGAACGTTCTGATTATTTCCGGAATCAATAAACAGCTTGTCGGTCAGTTTTCGGCCAATATCAGAAGTTTCAGGCCGCCGGAACCTTACAAAGGCAAAGGTATTCGTTATGTTGATGAATATGTCGCGCGAAAGGCCGGTAAATCTGCCGCGGGCGGCGCCAAATAATAATTATTCTTAGAATGAAATTATCAAATTTACAGCTGCGGAAAAGAAGAAAGGCAAGAATTCGTGCAAAGGTTTCCGGTACAGCCGTTCGTCCCAGATTGTCGGTTTATCGCAGTCTTCAGGGCATTTATGCTCAATTGATTGATGACACTACGGGAACGATACTTGCTTCCGCTTCGAATCTTAAATCAAAAAACGGCAATAATATTGAGGCCGCTAAAAAGGTTGGCGCCGAACTGGCTAAGAAGGCCAAAGCCAAAAAGATTGAGACTTGTGTTTTTGATCGTTCCGGTTACCTTTATCATGGGCGCGTGAAGGCTTTAGCGGATGCGGCCCGTGAGGGAGGTTTAAAATTTTAAATTTTAGATTTTTGATTTACTAATAAATTATGGCTAAAAAGAACGCAAGAAAAGCAGAAGCATATGTCAAAGAGCAGAAAGAATTTGAAGAGGAAGTGCTTCATATAGATCGTGTAACCCGCGTGGTCAAAGGAGGTCGTCGTTTGCGTTTTCGTGTAACAGTGGCTATCGGCGATAAAAAGGGCCGTGTGGGAGTTGGCGTAGGTAAGGCTTCCGAAGTTGTTATCGGTATACATAAAGCTGTTTCGAAGGCCAAGGCCAGCCTTATTAAAGTTCCAATAACAAAAGATGATACTATTCCTCATGCTGTTCGGGTAAAATATAAGGCAGCCGAAATGCTGATAATGCCGGCTTCTCCCGGTACCGGTGTGATTGCGGGGGGCAGCCTTCGTAAGGTTCTGCATTTGGCCGGTGTAAAAAATGTTCTCAGCAAGAATATCGGCTCAAGGAATTCGCTTGTTACCGCTCAGGCTTCGATCAGGGCGCTTAAGAAACTTCGGCCCGTCAGAGAATCCCAGATAAAAAAGCCTGAAGCAAAAAATGAGGAAATAAGTGAGGAAAAGGCGGAAAGCCGGCAAGAAGAAAAAAAAGCTCCGTCGAAGGAAAAAACTAATAAGACTACTAAGAAGAACTGATTATGAAACTTCATGAAATGAAACCAAAGGCAGGTTCTGTGAGAAAAAAGAAGCGACTTGGGCGCGGTAACGCTTCCGGGCACGGTACTTTTTCCGGGCGTGGCTGTAAAGGGCAGGGTCAAAGAAAAAGCGGAAACGTACGGCCGGGCTTTGAGGGCGGCCAGACCCCTTTAATCAGCAGGCTGCCTAAACTTCGCGGCTTTAAAAACCCTACCAGAACTGATTTTCAAATCGTTAATGTGGGCAGTTTGAATGATTTTAAGGATGGAGATGAGGTTAGCATTCAAACCCTTCTCGCGAAGGGGCTGGTTTCCAGGAAAGATGTTCCCGTAAAGGCACTTGGAAACGGAAAGCTAACTAAGAAGGTTGTGCTTAAAGTACAAAAAGCTTCCAGATCAGCCAAGCAAAAAGTTATCGCCGCCGGCGGTAAGGTTCTTTAAATAACATTCTCAATTTGTTTAAATATCTACATCAAATCTGGCAATCCAGGACCCTGAGAAAGAAAATTCTCTTCACTCTTTTTGTTCTGATTATTTTCAGATTGGCGGCTCATATCACGGTTCCGGGAGTTAACTTTGAGGCTCTGGGTAATATTTTTCAGCAGAATGATCTTCTCGGGGTTTTTTCGGCGTTGACAGGTGGTTCCATGGAAAATTTTTCCATTGTCCTTATGGGCCTTTCACCTTATATCAACGCTTCAATCATTATACAGCTAATGACCGTTGTCATTCCTAAGCTGGAGGCGCTTTCCAAAGAAGGAATGGAGGGGCGGCGAAAGATTAATCAATATACACGTGTACTTACAATTCCTTTTGCCCTGCTTCAGTCTTACGGAATGATTATTCTGCTCAATCAGAGTTCCCAAGGCACATCCGTACCGCTTATTTCGAGTGTGACCGATCTCTCTGTGGTAATTCCTATCATGATCATCGTCACGGCCGGCACGCTCTTCCTGATGTGGCTGGGTGAACTTATCACTGAAAGCGGAATCGGAAACGGCATCAGTCTTTTGATTTTTGCCAGCATTATTTCCGGCATGCCTACGGTTGTCGGCCGGATGCTCGGTATCGCTCAGGGCGGTGATACCACCAAGCTGAGCTATTTTCTGGTCTTCATGGTGCTCACCATTCTTATGCTTATGTTTGTGGTGCTCATTACCGAGGGGCAGCGCAATATCCCCATTACCTATGCCACGCGCGCCACAGGCGGTAAAAGTGAAAAAGCCGGTTTACCCATTCGTGTAAATCAGGCGGGCATGATTCCGATTATCTTCGCGATATCCATGATGACATTCCCGTCAGTGATGGCTCAATTTTTCCAGGCGTCAACTTCACCAAGACTGCAGGGGGTCGCTGATTTTATTCTGAAGTACTTCAACGCGAGCAATCCTACTTACTTTTATATGTTTGTTTATTTCCTCCTGATCATAGCCTTTTCGTATTTTTATGTTAGTGTTACTTTTAATCCCGAGCAGGTTGCCGAGAATATTCAAAAACATGGAGGATTCATTCCCGGTATCCGTCCAGGTTCCCAAACGGCCGACTTTCTGGCAAAAGTTTCCGGTCATCTGAATCTCTTCGGTGGCACTTTTCTTGCGATTGTGGCAGTTATTCCGATTTTGTTTACAAAGTACACGACCCTTTCTTCCAGTGATCTCATCATATCGGGTTCGGGGCTGATTATCGTGGTCGGAGTTGTACTTGAAATTATCCGTCAGATTGATGCTCAGCTTGTAATGCACGATTACGACAAACTCTACTAAGCGTATGGACATCGTATTGTTTGGAATGCAGGGGTCTGGGAAGGGAACTCAGGGCAAGATTTTGGCGGAACGGTACGGGCTGAAAGTTTTTGATATGGGGCACGAGTTACGCTCCATGATTGCTTCGGGGGAAGATTTGGGGAAAAAAATTAAAAATACCGTAGAAAGCGGTAACCTGGTAAGTGACGATATCATTTTAGAGGTTGTGGAAAAGTTTCTGGAAAGTGGGGCGAAGGGGCAGAATGTGCTTTTTGATGGTATCCCCAGAACCATCATCCAATCCGAGAAACTTCTGGCCCTGCTCAGTGCTCACGGGCGTGACGCGTTTGCACTGAATATCAAAATCTCTGAACGTGAAGCCATCGAAAGGCTTACCAAAAGACGAATGTGCGTGAATTGCAAAGAAATTTATCCGGCCTTTTATAAGGGTGATTCATGCAGTGAGTGTCATGGAGCACTGGTAACCAGAAGTGATGACAGTAATCTGGACAGTATCAACCAGCGGCTCCATAATTTTGCGGTAGAAACCAAGCCGGTGATCGAGGATTTTTACAAAAGAGACCGTTTGATCGAGGTGGACGGTGAACAGGCCATTCCTGATGTGACCGAGGAAATGATCGAGAAGGCGGGATATCTTTTTACCTAGTAGGTTTTTTCCACTTAAGTGAGCGCAATTATCATAAAGACCCCAGAGGAGATTAAAGTCATGCGCCATGCCGGTGAAGTTTTGACAAAGACACTCGATTTAATGGCGGAATCGGTCAGAATCGGGATTTCAACAAAAGAACTTGATGAGATTGCTGAAAAATTTATTTGCAGTCATGGGGGTTGTACCCCCGGTTTTAAGGGGTATCATGGCTTTCAGGGCTCGATTTGCACGTCCATAAATGATGAAGCTGTGCATGGCATACCCTCTTCTGACCGGGTTTTGCGGAATGGCGATATTGTGGGGGTTGATTGTGGTGTTTGTTACAATGGGCTTCATACTGATGCATGCAGAACATTTATCGTCGGTGAAGCGCCTTACGAAGTTAAACGATTTGTAAAAACGACCAAAGATGCTCTGCGGCAGGCGGTTAAGCAAGTCCGTCCGGGCGGGCGGATCGGAGATATTTCAGAGGCCATCCAAAGCACATTGGAGCGTTTTGATTATGCGCCCGTGATTGAATGCACGGGTCATGGCGTAGGGCACGATCTGCATGAAGCGCCCGAAATTCTGAACGCCGGAAAAAAAGGTACGGGTCCTGTCATGCAACCTGGCATGGTACTGGCGATCGAACCCATTTCCGCTATGGGGCATGGAGATATCAGGAAGGCTAAAGATCAGTGGACTCTGTGTACCGCTGACGGAAGCCTTTCCGCTCATTTTGAAGAAACAGTACTTGTGACTGAAAATGGTTGTGAAGTTTTAGCAAAATAAAATAAAATTTT
>JAZDNJ010000059.1:0-7771 GCA_043800105.1 Patescibacteria group bacterium | reverse complement strand
ATTCTGTGGACGGTATTTCAGGTAAAGCGACATGGGAGCTAGGTTATTAAGTCACATTTAACGGGCGGCCCGGGCAGGCATAGATTATACCCGAGGCCGGTTTTTATTGCAATTCTAACCCCCTGTCGGCTAAGATAGGGCTATCGTTAAAATAACCACATGAAGAAATATTCACTCATCTTATTGTTGTCATTTATTTCCCTGACAGCCTGCGCTAACGGCAGCGCGAATACCGGTCCACGGACGCTCGGAAACGCGAACGCCAAAGTTTTAATCGAGGAATTCTCTGACCCACAGTGCCCCGCCTGCGGTGTTATCAGCCCTGCCGTGGAGCAACTTGTACGAGAGAATCCGGATCTTGTCAGACTGGAGTATTATCACTTCCCCCTTTCTTACCATCAGTATTCCTTTATCGCGGCCGAAGCCGCCGAGTGCGCGGGTGACCAGGGTAAGTTCTTTGAGTATTTAGGCACTCTCTTCAAAAATCAGAACAGCCTGTCGGAAGACTTTTTTGACAATATCGCGGATTCTATGAATCTGGATCGCGCTGAATTTGACGCCTGCCTGGATAATCATGAACATAAGGCAAAAATTCTTTCCCATATGGAGGAAGGCAAGCGAAGAGGCCTGCCCGGCACGCCTACGCTCTATGTTAATGGTGAAATGGTGAAATGGAGCGGTGCCGAGAGTTTTAAGGGATATTTGGAAAGTTTGTAGAATCAACGATTAGCGCTCGTACCTTCTGTACCTAATATTTCGTACAAAAACTAGTTGTGCGTTTTACTGCCTATTTTTTAAATCTAAACAAAAACTTTTAGAACATTTTATCATAAGCTTTTTTCATATTCGTCTTGGCTGACAATGTTTCTTTGTTCGGGATGCTGATAAAAAGTTCCATTTTTTTCAGTAAAACTTGTGTCCATCAATTTAATTCTCTGGTGATATCGCGCGGGGAATGAAATCTTTGGTGTTGGAATCCCATATTTTTCATAGAATTTGAGCTCTTGAGGAATAGGCCGAATGGTTTGGTCAATCGGATGAGCCACCTCATTTTCAAAAAAATCAAAAGCGATTGTATCTTCGTATGGAAAGGGACTCAATTCTATTGGGAAGAAATTTCCATATCCACCGTTCTTTTTCATGGATTCAATAATTTTTTTAACGTTTTCAGAATATGATTCTCTCGTGTAAGGCTTGTTGAAAATGTGATATTGCTTGTTTCTAAGCCCTATGCAACCAAAACAATCTTGGCAACTTATGCAAAGGTAGCAATATTCCATATTGGCGCTTTTCCATGTAAAAGCACAATTTTTAACTTGAAAACTGCCAATTCCGGTAGCTACGCAGTTGAAACAGTGTTCTATGCGATCATTGCACATAAATGCATTAGTTATGTCTTTGCCTTTCGCGCATTGAAATACATTGAAACAATCTTTGAGATCAAAACACTCGAAACCGTGTTTCACATTTTGGCAGTTTTTAAGATAATTTCCCGTGCTATCTTCACAATTTCTTAAAAAGGCGGGCGGAATAGGTGTGTTTTTTGTCATTTGTTGAAAGTCCTTTTTTAGCGTCTCTATTTGGTCATGGTTTTTAAAATCGATTTTAGTGATAAGTTTTTCATATTCTTCTTTTGTAAGCTGTTTATTATAAGCGCAATATTTCTTGTTGCGCAGATTAGAGCACATGAAGGAATTATTGACGTTATGGCAATTAAAAAGAAAAGCCGAATCATAGCTTTGTTCGCAATTGAAACAATAGCGACAGTTGTAACACGAGAACATGTATACACATTCGTAGAGCAATTCTGAATCCATCACCCAATAAACATCGATACATGATTTGCAATTGTAAAGACGTACCGAATAGTAGGAATCTTGTGTGTTCAGTGAGTCAAAAACGAGGTAGCAATTTTTCAGACCTTCCACGTCGTGGCAGTACTCTGCATTTTCTTGACGATGTGACAATAGGCTGACTACAGGTGCTATATTTTGGAGCTCTTTCCATTGCGCGAAAAAAGGAATAGAGGGATTGAAATTCAGATATGGCGGATCCCAATCGTCAGCATACCACTCTTCATGGCTATACACGGGACATTGGCTTTCAGGCGGATAAACTGAAACAATACTTTTATTTGATTTACCTGATGGTCGTCGGTAGAGTTTTTTATTTGGATACCAGGCCATAAGTTGCCGTAGTTTCTCTTCTGGTTTGTCGTACATATAATTCATTGAGAGAATTTTACTATAAAAAATGTTCTAAAAGTACCGCATCTGAAATGGGCAGTATTTCGCACAACTAGTTTTTGTACGCAGTATTCTCGCATTGAGCGCTACAACCTCTCCTTCTCCCTGTACTCAATTTTGATCGGTGTACCCGTGAAAGTGAATTTTTCGCGGAGCCTGTTTTCTATGTATCTGGCATAGGAAAAGTGGAAGGCGCTTTCTTTGTTCACAAATACGATGAATTTGGGCGGGTCGGTTTCGGGCTGAGTGATATAGTAGATTTTCGGGTGTGTTCTCCCCTTTCCCGTCGGACGGTGCTCATGGACCAGCTGTTCCATAAAGGTATTAAGTTTGGCTGTCGTGATGCGCTTTTTGCGCTCCTCCATAATCAAATCTATTTGCCCGAAAATTATATGCATATTTTTTTTGGTCACGGCTGAGGTGAATACCACCGGTGCCCAGGAAAGGAATGGAAATTTTCGTTTAAGCTTTACTATGTACGCATTTCTCATCTTCTCCTCACTATTTTCCGGTCTTTCCTCACTTTCCTTGGCTTCGCCCGATTGTTTAGCTTCGCTCTGGGGTATATCCCATTTGTTGGCCAGAATAATGAGCCCTTTGCCTGCTTCGATGATATAGCTGGCAATGGCCTGATCCTGATGGGAAACCGGCTGAGAGCTGTCAAGCACCATCAGCGCCACGTCGCACCTTTCGATGGCGGCCATGGACCTGAGCGCACTGAACTTTTCGATGCCGCGCTGTGTTTTTCCCGGCCTTTTAAGACCAGCCGTGTCGATAAAATTGTATTCCTTATCTTTGTGACGGATAAAGCTGTCAGTGCTGTCCCGGGTGGTGCCGGGTATTTCTGAAACAATCAGCCTCTCTTTGTTCAGGATCGCGTTAATAATGGACGATTTTCCCACGTTCGGCTTTCCGGCCACCGCCACCTGCGTGTGGGTTTCCTCCCATCTGACGATTTTGCTGTAGTTTTTGTCATTTTTGGTAACAAAGTGACGTTCCCGCAGGGAGACTATGATGTAGTCCACCAGCATATCGATGCCCGTCTTGTGGATGGATGATACCTGGTAGGGCTGCCCAAGCCCAAGGCTGTAGAATTCGGCCAGATGAGCGTCATCCAGAATCTGGTCACACTTATTCACCACCAGAATAACCGGTTTTCTGATCGTACTGCGAAGCAGTTCCGCTGCCTTCATGTCCTGTCCGTGCACTCCCGTTTTGCTGTCCACAACAAAAATAATCAGATCCCCTTCTTCCATGGCAATCCTGCTCTGGGTCTGCATGTCATCCTCAATCGTCGTCTCCCCTTTTCCGAATTCCAGGCCTCCTGTGTCCACCAGATAAAAATCGATCACCGGATGCGTCACTTTATGGAAAAGGCGATCCCTGGTGGTCCCTGATTCTTCGGCAGTTATGGCAATCCGGGAACCTATGATCTTGTTAAAAAGCGTTGATTTGCCTACGTTGGGTCTTCCTACGATCGTAACGATCGGGGTTTTCATAAATTTTAACTGTAAAACTTAGCTCTTTCACGCCTTTTGCGGTGTTCCGCGCGTTTGACGGCCGCCTCACGGACGAACTTCTTGGTAGGTTTCTGCGCGTGGTAGCGGGTCCGTTTTGTCTCCATAATGCGGCTTCTCTGAACCACTTTTTTGAATCGGCTCATCAGGCGCTCATTGGATTCACTCTGCTTCTTGATAGCGTAAATCATTAAATGCTCCTTTTTTAATTAATTAAGCCCATAATTTATACACCAGTGAACTTCCGATTGCAAATGTTTTTAAATGCCCCCCGCTGTGCTAAACTGGTTTGGCAATATTACTAAATAAAAAAATATGGGATTCATGGATCAGGCCAAAGACCTTTATAAACTTCAGAGGCAGGCCAAAGAAATCAAAAAGCAGCTCAAAAATATTCATGTCGAAGCCGAAGCGGACGGAGTTATTCTTGTGGTTAACGGCGAACAGACTTTTATTGAGGCCAAGGTTCCTGAGGCACTTTCCGGTGATGTCAAACGAATCGGGAAAGCTTTTGTGGAAGCGGCCAATAAGGCTATCAAAAAATCCCAGGCCATCGCGGCGGACAAGATGAAAGACGTTATGGGCGGAATGGGCGGATTATTCGGCGGCGGCCAATAAGACTGTTTTATGAAAAAGATTTTTTATTTCACACTTGTGGCCGGTGTGGTGGGCGTTTTTTTGCTCTATGGCGGATATTCTTCGGCTGTTCGTTACACCCTCAATCCTTCCGGATCCGACAGGGTCACCGTGAGCGTGCCCGAAGGCTCCACGGGTGATGAGGTGGCGCACCTGCTTTACGAAAAGGGCCTTATAAAAAGCGTTACTGCCTTCGGTTTTTACCTGCGCCAGAATAAACTCAGCGACCAGCTTAAGGCGGGGCGTTTTGTTTTCCAGGAAAATTATGACATGCCGAAGATTGTCGAGATGCTGGTTTCCGGAAAATCCTCCGAGGTGGTAATCACGATTCCGGAGGGCTGGACCCTTCGGCAGATCGCCGATAGGCTGGAAGCTGAGGAACTGACGACGGCTGAGGATTTTATGTCCTGCGTAAGCAAGTGCGTGTTTGATTTCAATTTTCTGCCCGACGGCTATCTGGAAGGATACCTTTACCCGGATACCTACTTTGTGAATCCCGACAGCTATTCGGATGAGGCGTTTATCAACCGGCTGATCAGCACCTTCAAGAGCAGGCTCAGCGATGAAGACTGGGCCGCAGTAAACGCTTCGCCAAGGAGCTTTGAGGATATTATGATCATGGCCTCGATCGTGGAGCGCGAGGAACGCGATGATAAGGAAAGGCCCACTGTGGCCGGTATTTTGTGGAACCGTTTTGATTCGGGCAGCGGTCTTTACGCTGATGCCACGGTGCTATACGGCCTGGGGCGCACCAGCGGGACTTTGAGCGCCCAGGATCTGGAGTCTGATTCGCCTTATAATACCCGGAAATTCGCCGGCCTGCCCCCTACCCCGATCTGCAATCCGGGCATTTTGAGCATAAGGGCCGCCTTATACCCAAAAGACACCGATTACTGGTATTACCTGCATGATTCAGATGGCGGCATTCATTACGCGAAAACGCTCGGGGAACACAATGCCAATAAAGCCAGATATATCCGTTAGTTCTGGTAATTGATGGTGATTGTGACCGTGGCAGTCTGTTCGCCGTTCTTTTTGCCGTAAACGCTCACGACATTCTCGCCGGAATTCAGATTAACGGTTTTTTTCCATTGTTCTGAACCCGGAATATACTCAGCTATCGGCTCTCCGTTCAGATAGACCATTTCAACCCATTTCCCCACTGTTCCGCCGATCACCAGCTGGTCGAGGGTTGTAGTGTATGTGGGCGCGGAGGTAGGCATGGTGATGACGGGATTTCCATTGCCTGTTTCGGAAGATTCAACGTCAATGGTCATGCTGGCCGTGCCGAGAAGCTTATCGTCCGCGTCGTAGGCTTTGACGGTGTAGGTATTCAGTTCGCCGATTTCGAGGGTTCCCAAAGTACTGCTGGCTCGATACAGGAAGGTTGTGCCGCCTTCCGAAAAACCCTGCAGAGAATAGTCATTCACAATCACTTTGGCCGTGCCGGCAGGGACTTCCCCCCGGATCTCAAAAGCAGTTTCACTCGTCACCAGATTTTCGCCGTTGTTGGGCGAGGTAATCTTCACGCCTCCTGTGGCAGTGGCTTCAGGCGCGGATGCGGTGGCTGTTTCTTCTTCTTCGGGCTTGGCTTTGTCAACAACTTCCTGGGGCAAGGTCAGGGTAATCACCGCCGTTTCGCTTTTATTTCCGGCCTTATCCACCGCAATAACCTTATACTCGTTATCGCCGACTTTCAGGTTACCGTAGGCCGTTTTAGCGTAATAGCTGAATTTGCCGCTGCCGGGCTTATACTGGGTCAGACGGTAATCATTCACAATCACCCCTTCCGTGTCCGCGCTCACCGTGCCGCTGATAATCTTTTCGGTATCTTCCAGAATGACCATTTCGCCATTGGCGCCGGGTTCTTTGATCTGAGGCTGGGCGGGCGCTTCTTTGTCATTTTCATCGCTATTATCAGCTTTCGTTTCCTCTTCGCTCTTGACATTTTCTTCAGTTGTAATTTCAGTCAGAGATTTTTCGTCAGGCGGAGTTGTATCGGATACCTCCGTGTCACCGCTTACATCTGCTTCGCTCAGTGTGCCGGCTCCTCTCTGCTGCTGGTTCCAGCGGTACCAATTCGAACTTTTGAAGGTGTCATCCAGGGCAAAGATCACCTCCTTCTGAGCACCCGTCGCCAGATCGGCGGCAATGGTTTCATCGGCAATAAGTTCCTGGCCAATGCCTATCGTTGAGGTCTTCACCACCTTTCCTTCACTCAGAATCTCTGCTTTAACAGAACCTGATATCACGTAAAGCATGCCCGGGTAAACCACGGCAAAAGTGGCTCCGCTTGACTTCAGGCTGAGCAAGCCAGTATCGACAGCGAATTCCGAAATGACTGGACTGCTCTTGTCGATATCTACCCATATCTTACCTGAATCAAGCTGCAGCGCCGCCTGCCCCCCAATAGTGTCCCGGCTGAGCGTCTTAAGCTGAAGTTCGCTGCTTTTGTCCAGGCGGACCATATCTTTTTCGAAAAAAGTCAGGGTCAGACGGCCGTCTGACTGTGTCTTTACCTTTTCACCTTCGTACAGATAGATGCCGGTCGGGACGTTCTTCCATTCCGCGTCTCCGGATGTCATTGCCTTTGCGCTGCCCGTTTCGATGTCCAAAAACACTTTTTCGCTGGAAATAACATTTTCGCTTCCAATAAATTCCGCGCCGATAAATCGCCAGGCAGCCAGAATGATGCCGACAAAAATAATGATCAGCAGGAAGGGCTTTATAAAATCAGTCGCCTGGTAGCGCGGCGCTCTCCGCTTGTATTGATAGTAGTTCATGGTCCTAATTTTTGAATTCAGTGTTGAAAGTTTACAAAAATGTCTTTTATTTGTCAATTTAAGCTTATTTGCCTATAATCGTCTGGCCAAATATAAAATTACTGTTCCAAAGGGATGCTACAAAAGATCATCAATATGTTTCTGGGGGATTCGAACGAGAAGGAGCTGAAGAAGAGAGCCGGTCTGGTCGAAGCTATCAACCGCAAAGAGGAAGAATATCAGTCCCTTTCTGAAGAATCACTCAAAGCCAAGACCGGGGAATTCATTGAACGTCTGAAGGCCGGAGAAACCGTGGATGACATTCTGGTTGAGGCTTTTGCCGCGGTCAAAAACGCCTGCCGCCGTCTCATCGGCACCAAGTTCAGTTTGGGAAAAGAAGAAAAGGTCTGGGATATGATCCCTTACGACGTCCAGCTGCTCGGCGGCATTATGCTGCACGAGGGGAAAATCGCGGAAATGCGGACCGGCGAAGGTAAAACCCTGGTAGCCTGCCTTCCGCTTTATCTGAACGCTTTGACCAGGAAAGGCGTGCATCTGGTGACCGTGAACGATTATCTGGCCAAACGTGACGCGGCCTGGATGGGTGTTG
>JAZDNJ010000056.1:0-2404 GCA_043800105.1 Patescibacteria group bacterium | reverse complement strand
ACCTTTCGGACGCGTGTGACACGCGTCCCTACCCAAACCAGAAAACCAGTTTTGATGCTTGCCATTTTTAAAAAAAAATGGTAGGTTGCTTGAGGTAGGAAGTGATACTCCGCCAAAAAACCGATTTCTGGGCGAGGGGAGATGAAGCCGCAAAGCAAAAAAACAGAGGAATCGTTGCGGCATAAGGCAGAAAACCGATTGCTGGGGAACCCTGTTCCAACCGAATTCATTGTCGATTTCAATTACTCAAAGGTTCTTCATGAATTGCGGGTTCACCAGATCGAACTCGAAATGCAGAATGATGAGCTTCGTCAAGCCCAGAAAAGACTTGAAGAGTCACAGGCAAAGTATTTCGATCTCTATGATCTCGCTCCAGTGGGGTATCTTACCCTCGGCGAACAATTGCAGGTTCTCGAAGTGAACCTTACGGCAGCGAATCTGCTAGGTATGCCGATGGGACGGATCCTGAAAAGGCGTTTTTCTCAGTTTATTGATCCTGAGTCTCAGGATACTTTTTATTTTCACGTCCGGATGCTGATGGAAAGTGGCCGGCAGCAATCCTGTGAACTGAAAATTCAGAAAAAGGACAGTAAATCCTTCTTTATTCATCTTGAGAGCAGGCCGGTTTTGAATGCCCAGAATCGAATAACCAGAATTTGGGCTTCTCTCATCGACATTCATGAGAAAAAACAGGCCGCTGATGCCCTCAAACAGAGCGCCACCCAAAATGAACTGCTTTTGAATCTCCTTCCTCACTCGGCCATGCTCATAGATAAGGAGCGAAAGATCCTGGCTGCCAATCGTCTGGCCAGAGAGAGTGGTGCAGAGATTGGCGGATATTGGCCGTCCGACAAGGGGCAGACCGATCAACCTGAAAAAGAGACGGTTGTTTTTGAGCACCCATGGAAAATGGGACCAGATGGGGCCCAGGGAGTTTTTTGTCTGGCCTGCGCTGATCCAAGCCAACAAGGGCTGGTAACGGTAGTGGAAGAATCAAATGAGGCCGTTGCGGTTTATGATGTTGACGGGAATATCAAGTCCTGGAACAGGAAAGCGGAAAAACTATACGGGTATTCGGCTGCCGAAGCTTTGCGAATGACGATGTTTGACCTGGTTCCGACACGGCTGGAGAAAGAAACCCTGAATCTGTTGAGCGATGTCAAATCCGGGGTTCCTGTAAAATCCTTTGAGACAAGGCGATTAGCCAAAGATGGATGCATTCTGGATATCTGGTTAACAATCACCCGATTGATTCAGGACGATAAAATCGTTGGCCTGGCCACCACAGAAAAAGATATAAGTGAATATAATCGCTGGCTCGCTTCGATTAAAAAATTGCCACAACGCATCATTCTGGCGCAGGAAGAAGAACGCAACCGTATTTCCCAGGAAATTCATTCTGATTTTGGTGCATCTTTGACTGCCTTGAAAATGCTTATTTCCACCTCCGCTGCTCAGGTGGGTGAACAGAATCCCCAATTGAAATCGGTGTTTGAGAAGGTGAAAGACAGGCTGAGTCGTATTATTCATAAAGCCCGCGATTTATCACATAAGCTGGCCCCGCCCGGCCTGAAATGTTTCGGTCTGTTGGGTGCCCTCAAAAAACTGGTGGAATCGGCGAGCTACAATAAAAAAAAACTGAATATTCAGTTTTTCCAGCGAGGAATGATGAACATCAGTTTCGGGTCGAAAGATATTATAATTTATAGAATCGTACAAGAATCTTTGCAAAATATGTTGAAGCATGCGAAAGCCACAGAGGCTCATATTAAGGCTATTTTTAGAAAGTCGGTGTTTTCTTTGGAGATTCGCGATAACGGCAGAGGGTTTGACCAGGCAAAAATTTCTCCATCAAAAGGCCTGGGTCTCGATCTGATAAAGCAGCAGGTGGTTCTCCTGCACGGCTCTCTGAGCATGGAATCCTGGCCTGGAAAGGGCACCACGATTAAGATCGTAGTTCCGATCAAGGAAAAAAAGACCCATGGGTGATTTTAGAATTGTTCTGGCTGACGACCACCGCATCTTTCGGGAAGGTTTGAAACACCTTCTATCTGAGGGACCCGAGTTGAAAGTGGTCGGCGAAGCAAAAACCGGCAAAGAACTTCTGGCGATTCTGAAGACGACAGAGTGTGACCTTGTTATTTCCGATATCATCATGCCGGTTATGGACGGATTAACCGCACTGAAAGAGATCAGGCATACCTATCCCCGGATCCGGGTTCTCATGATCTCCATGCTCAGTGACTTTGCGCATTTTGAGCAGGCGAAAGCCTTAGGAGCTTCGGGGTACCTGTCCAAAGATGATGCGAGCGACGATCTTCTTTCCGCCATCGAAAAAGTCCGGGCCGGGAAAATGTATGTTTCCCCGTCGATAACAACACTGCTGGGCGAACGTCAGATTCAG
>JAZDNJ010000046.1:0-18659 GCA_043800105.1 Patescibacteria group bacterium | reverse complement strand
TTGCATGTGGTTTTGGTTAGTTTTAAGCTAAGACAAGCTTAAACCACATGCTTTAATTTGCCCAAAGTTATTCAAGAGCCGGCAAACAGCGCTATTTTACGCCAAAAACGATCAATCGATAATCTGCACTGTATTTCCCTCTGTACGGCTAACAACCGAAGGCTCAAAAATGGCCTGGACGGAGGCAGGCAAATGCAGATAAGTCCCGCTCAAAACCGCCTGAAGCTCAGTATCTATTTTATAAACGCCGGCAGGCAAAACTGGGGCAAAATAAGTTATATTCCCGACGCCTGACTGGACCTGGCTGAAAGGTTCGCCTGGCATAAGCGAACCCAAATGAATCTTCATACCAGCCGGAATCGTGTCGCTCAAAGCCACAAATCTATAATCTTTAGGTACTGCCACACTCAGCTCGCTCAGGTAATTTTTTCCTTTCCTAAAAGTGACCGCCGGGATTTTTTTGCCTTCATCGGTTATTTCGAAAAACTTTCTGACAATAATCAGACCGTCCTCGACGCGCACGGCTTTGGCAGGATCCAGATGGCAGGTCAGATTGGCATCCAGATAAAAAGGGTCAGTACCATCCTTTTTGACAAAAATATCATTGATGCCGTCTATGTCAAATGTTTCAGCCCCAATCTTTTTCTGAAAAATTTTGTCGGCGTTTTGTCCTGTGACAGACTGGTCCACAATAGTGTTGCCATTAACTTTAATCTGGGTGATAAAGTTAACGGCAGAGTAATCAGTCCGGCCAACATAATTTTTTAGGGCCAAAACAGTCCACAAAGCTTCTTCAGGATCAAGCTCCAGCAATAAATCGCCATCCTGAAAGGTAAGATAATTGGCAATCTCGGTTAGCAGCGGATTGGCGGAATCCAGTTCGCTCAGAGCGTACAGTGCGATGGCATTCACTTTTGGCGGAGCGTCAAAGTAAACGAATGACTCCTCCACAATCGCTTCATCGATCAGTTCAGCTTTAAGCGTGTTTAAAGGGCTGGCCATACTTCCCTGACCGGCCTGAACCAGCTGGTTCAGATTCATCAGGAGGAAGGCTTTGCCGCCCACACCGGCATTTTCTCTGTTCTGAAAGTAATCAAGAGCTCTTTTGGTGTCATATTGTCCGTTTTTACTCAGGACCCACAAAATAAATGCCTTATCATCCGGGCTCAGACTCAGGTCTTCATCCAGCGCTTTCAACAGGAAGGTGATTGTCCGGTTGAGCAAAAGGGAATCAGCATGAAGCCCTTTTGAAGAAGCTTCCGAGAAAGCAAAAAGCACCAGGGCTGAAAGCGTTGGGCTTGCCTGCGGCTCATTCCAAAAGCGGTAAGCGCCATTATTAATGTCGGCACTCTTCAGAAGTTCGGAAACCATATTCTGAACGGCAGCGGAATCAGTTTCAGGTGTTTCATCTGTTTCATCGGGCGGCAAACTAAGTTTTGTAAGCAGTCGGGCGGCAAGAAGATAAGTGGAACTGAAGGTGTATTCCTCCAGGGCCTCAGCTTTTATCTTGCCAAAAGCCAGCGGACTGCCGCTAAAAGTCAGCTGAAGACTGCCGGGAGCCGGATAGGCATCGTTTGGAAATTGAATACGTCCTGTCCAGACATCCCCCAAGAGCCCGCTATCAGGAATTTTGAGCCGGGATTTAAGATGCCGCAGAAAAATCACCCCTTCAGCCACATCATCACCGGAGCGGAACCTGACGCTGATTTTATCTTTATCGAGAGTGTTATCAACCAATACGGCGAAAGCTATTTCAGTCTGCTGGCCAGGCTGCAGTGAAAAATTATGGGATGAATCTCCTTTCACGGAAACATCGGAACTCAGAAATTCCAGGCGTGACTGTACAGGTTTGTCGGAAATATTTTTAACTGAAGCGGCAAAAACAGTCTGATCGCCCGGGACGGCGAAACCGGGTAAAATGGGCTGAATCCGGAGCTGCTGATTTATATGAAGCACAGAAGACAAAGAGCCGAATTGCCCCGTATCTTTGGTGGCGATGGCCTGAATAATCAGGTCTTCCCGCTTCGCGGGCAGGGTCAGCTTGATCTCCGATTCACCTCCTGCGCTGGTAGTTATGAGCGGGTCAAAATATACGGATTGGGCCGGGCTGAAAAAGGCAGGTGCGTAATCAGTAGAATGTTCAGGGGCTGAACTGCTTCCGCTTCGCGGACTGATATTCGAAGCGCTTCCGGAAGTGGACACTTCGCCCGGGAAAAAACTATCATACAATAACACCGGCAGGCTGAATTCCTGATTCAGAATGTTGAGAGAGATGACAGACGAGAGCGGGCGATCCTGAAAATCATAAGTCCTGAACTTAAGGGTTACTTCCTCGCCGGGGCCGGGCTGCGGGGGGCTATAAGACAGATCTATAAAAATCTGTGACGCGTCATTTCCCACCTGGATATTTTGTGAGGCGGTACTGAAAGAGGGGCGGACTCCCCGATTAAAACGGGTAACAGTTGCCTCAAAATATGGCATCATTGACTCCTTTATAGGCACGGCGATTCGGGTGACGGGGGAGGTAAGTTCCAATGTCTCATAGTCAAGGAGTCCGTCCCTTTCATAGGTGACGATGACAGTGACCGGATTATCCTCCAACGCGGAAGGCTCGTTGATCATCAGATGAGCCCGGCCGCCGACAAAATATTTTGTCTGGTCAGCCGCCAGAAGGAGATCATCACTGATTGGCTGAAGCGGATTGGTACTCACGTAAACCGGGAGTTCTGCCAATACTTCATTGTGTTTTTCATCCTGACTTCTGGCCCGAAGCAAATAAACTCCATCTATCATGGTCGGAGTGACGGGAATTGAAACGGTAAGGGGTGCCGCTCCCGTTTCAAGGTTATCTTCATAAACGGTTTTCTTGTTCTGATCCAGCGAAACAAGGGACAGTCTCACTTTATTTCCGCTTTCCGCCTGCCCCGCGTGATTCAGCGAGATGATGCTGGCTTCAATCGTTTCGTTAGCCTGAATCAAAGCGTGTTTGACGCCGAGCCCCAAATCAAAACCACCCTGATGTACCTTAAATGACCTATAAATGCCGGTGGGGGCTTCTCCGGACAGTACAGCGGTAACCAGTAAATCATAATTATTACCCGCCGGAAGAAAACCGCCGTTGCCATCAGTGAGAAGTAACTTAGTTTCCCCATTCAGATCAAATTCAAAATCACCGCGGTTAGCCAGAGTTTTTTTCCGGCAATCTTCCGCGCAGATATCATCCAGACTTTCAAAAGTATAACTGACGGCGCCTTCCTGATGGCTGAGAGTAACGGGAGTCCGGAACAGCTCAAAATGCCCATTTACTCCGGCGGCCGGTATTCCGTTTTTGTAACGCGCTTTCACAATGTAAACAGGTGTCGTCTCCGAAATGTGATCGTCCACGCCCGTGATCCATTCCAGGCTTAAATCAGAGGCACCGTTTTTCACCTGAACAGGAACAGGGCTGGTAAGACTCTGCTGATTAACGTCGGTGACGCTCACCATATAGAGCCCCGAACTGAGGTCTTCAGGCAGGCTGAGGGTGCCGTCAAAAGAACCGTTTCTTCGGAGCGGAATCCTTTTTGAAACAACATAATTATGCTGAGGGTCTTCAAGTGAAACCGTAACATACGCGGATACCGGAAGCGACAGTTGATGATCTTCAGAAAGTCGCCATATACCTTTAAACTTTATATCTTCCCCGGATAAAAAAACATTCTGATCAAGAAAAAGCCGGAGTCCAAAATCTTCGGAACCTGACTGATTTCCGGAGTCATGCAAAGTCCATCGGTCAGAAACAAGCCCCCATCTGCTAATCCCGTCCTCTTCCTTCTTTCCCCGTACATAAATCCCCTCATCAAAGGTGCGGTCTATGCTGAAGAATCCCATTTTATCCGTTTTGGCGCGCGCGATTTCGGAACCATCGTAGCTCAGGATTTCAAGTTCCATGTCCGTGATCGGTTTACCGGATTTTAAATCCAGCGCCCAGACAAAAAGATCGGAATCGGAATGCTTCATAAGAAGGACGCTGTCTTCGATCAGAAAATACCTGACTGTCTTCTGTTCCCCCTGAGTGATCGAAACAAAATAAACTCCCGTTACCCAGTCGATATTAAAATAATCATTCAGATTGATGATCGGTTCAGCGTCTTCGGTTTTCTCCTGGGCTGGTTTGATGGTAACCGGTCCGGTTCCGCACTTAAAATTGCTCCAGCCGTTTTTGGCGGAAACACGTATGAATTCGTTACTGGACACCTGACAGACCGAAACAACAGCCGGCTCGGAAAGCGGTTTATCCAGTGTGAGTCGGGGGTTTTCACCCCTGACAAAATACTCAATGTTTTTAGCGTCACTCAATGGTCCCGCTGCCGCCTCTCCGGAGCCCACTGCAGCCGCTTCATTATCTGCCGCTCCTTCCGTTTCTTCAGGCGCTCCAATGGTTGAAAATTTAAGCTCAAAATCTTCCGCCAGGTGCAGATCTTTGTCACCTTTCAGAACAAAACGATATTGTTCACCAGGCTGATAATCAAAAGTTGGCGCAAAAACCAGAATATTTTTCCGGGCATCCCCTTCTTCATTTACTGCGTAGGTTACTTCGGTATTAAAAAATCCATCTGTCTTCTTCACCTTGTCGGCGTCCAGATCATTTGACGGATAAAGCATGGCATTGATTCCGGGCTTGATGTCGTCCAGCGGAACTTCCGCGTTAAAATAAATCCGTATGGAGTTATCAACTGCTGCCTGCGTAGTTCCGTTTTCGGGTTCGCTCTTTTCAATTTTCAGGCCCGGAGTTGTAATGGTCCACGAAAAATCTTCCGCCGTTACGCCGCCATCCAGAGCCTTTAGCCCGGCCGGAATATTGATCTTATAAGTCTGTCCGGCATTGATTGTTTTGGCAATGAACTGAAAGGCGCTCATTCCAAAAAACTCAACTTCTCCCGAAAGTTGTGGGTCGATTTTAATCAAATCCTTTTCGTTTTTCCCGGACAAGCCCATGGGGCGGTCGAACATTACCGTGATCGCGCCGTCTTTTGTGAGTACCGAACCGTCCGGAGGATTAACAAAAAGCACATAAGGCGGACCTGTAACCAGGTAATCGATCATTGTGTCATACCCGATCTTCCTCATCCATATACTTTTAGCTTTCCCCTTGATCACAATCCGGTATTCATCGTCAATCGTCAGCGGCTCATCAGGAATGAACTCAAGAGTCCGGAGATCCCCCCACCGGAATTTCCCCTCAATTTTTGGCAGTACCATAAAAGAATCTTCCACCGAACGCCGGTTCATAATATCACTGAAATGCAGAGTGAAAGGCGCGTTAAAAGTAACTTTGTTCTGTTTCACCGATGGATCCGTCTGGGTAATGGCGGGCGCTGGAAAAGACGCGAAAATAATCACGACAAGGAGCAAAAATCCTATGAGCCACGGAAATAGCTTATACTTCACTCAGGCGGAGTTTAAAAAAGCTTCGAAATTGTAGCACAAAAGAAACTCAGTTGGTACTTGTCATCATTTTTAGTTGACTTTAATCAAATTTTTGATAAAATATTTTTTAAATATCAAGTTAATTACCATATTATGGCGGACTTTCCTCTATATTTAACATACGATGACGTCCTGCTGCTTCCGCAGTACTCCGAAATACTGCCAAGGAACGTCGACACCAGAACTCATCTGACCAAACATATAAAACTCAATGTGCCGCTTGTAAGCGCCGCCATGGACACCGTTACCGAACACGAACTTGCCATCAAAATGGCTCTGTACGGAGGAATCGGTATCATCCACAAAAACCTGACTCCCGACCAGCAGGCCGGGGAGGTCGACCTTGTGAAGCGTTTTGAGAATGGATTTATCCGCAGTCCAATCTGCGCCAAACCAACTGACAAAATCCAGGATATCTATGAAATCCGGCAGAAGTACGGATACAAGGCCGTGCCGATTACCGATAACGGAAAAGCCGACGGAATTCTGGTCGGCCTGGTAACCGCTAATGACTACTTCATCCACAAGCACGCCAATCTGAAGGTAAAAGACCGCATGACCAGGGCTGAAAAACTGCTGACGGCCCATGACGGGATTTCACTGGGACAGGCTAACGACATATTGGAAGAATCCAAGCATTCCAAACTCATCATCGTCGACAAGAAGACGAACCGCCTTCGGGCCATGGTAACCCGCCGTGACATCGAAAAAAACAAACTCTATCCCGATTCCTGCAAGGACTCCGACAAAAGACTTCGCGTGGGAGCCGCCGTGGGGCCTGCCAAAAATATGGAAGAGCGAGTTGAAAAACTGATAAAAGCCGGCGTTGATGTGCTGGTGGTCGACACAGCTCACGGACATTCCAAAGGGGTCATCGATACAATCAAATATATTAAGCAAAACTACAAAAAAATCGAAGTGATCGGCGGTAATATCGCCACCGCCGAAGCCGTGCAGGCCCTGGTCAAAGCGGGCGCGGACGCGGTTAAAGTCGGTATCGGCCCCGGTTCCATATGCACCACCCGCGTGGTCACCGGTATCGGCGCTCCTCAGTTTTCCGCTGTGATGGAATGCGTGAAAGAAGCCGGAAAAACCGACACCCCGGTGATTGCCGATGGAGGAATCAAATATTCCGGTGATGTGGCCAAAGCCATTGCCGCCGGCGCCTCGTCCGCTATGGTCGGCTCACTGTTTGCCGGCACCAAAGAAAGCCCCGGCGACCTTATTTATCACGAAGGGAAAACCTTTAAAGCTTACCGCGGAATGGGCTCCCTGGGTGCCATGTCCGGCGGCGGAAAAGAACGTTACGGTCAGGCCGACGTGCAGGAGGAATCCAAATACGTTCCTGAAGGCATCGAAGGTCAGATCGTCTACAAAGGCCCCGTCGCCCACGAAATTTTCCAGCTCATCGGCGGCCTCCGTTCCAGTATGGGGTACGTGGGCGCTAAAGACATTCCGACCTTTCACAAAAAAGCCAAATTCGTCCGGATCACCAACGCCGGCCTGATTGAAAGCCACCCACACGACGTGATGGTCACCAAAGACGCTCCAAACTATAAATCGGCCAGGTAACTAAAGCTGAGACGGAAAGGCAAAATTCACAAATACAACCGCACCAAAAAGCACCAGGCAGATGGTCAGAACCACCAGAATCCATGGCGAAAGGCCGCTTTCTTCATCGCGCCCGATATTTATCTGAAGCGCCAGGGTAGTAAAACCGTACATCAGCGACACAAAGGCGAAAGGAATGTCCAAAATCCGCATCAGGGCCAAAAAAAAGTCAGCCATAAAATTATTGCGAAAAGCCAGTACCATGACCACATAAGCCAGAGCGAGAATGAAGAAGTATACGGAACTTACACTGTGCAGGCTTTTGATTTTGTCCATTTCACTTTTTTCAGTTAAGATCATCTTATCAAAAAGGCTATTTTAATACAACAATGAAGCTGACAAGCGACGAAGTAAAACACATCGCCAGACTCGCCCGGCTCAGACTGACCGATGAAGAAGTCGCTAAATTCGGCGAACAGCTTTCCGGGATCCTCAGTAACGCCAGAATGCTGGAAGAGATCGATACCTCAAATGTGGAGCCCATCGCGCAGATCACCGGCCTGCGGAATGTGACTTTTGCGGACGAAGTCCAGCCCTGCGATTTGGCAGACAAGTTACTCGGGCAGTCACCCATGCCCATTCAGGATCACATGATCAAAGTAAAAAACGTTTTCTAAATGATTGAACTGACCATCGCGCAGGCAAAGGCAGGTCTAAAATCCAAAAAGTTCACCGCCACCGAGCTCACTCAGGCATATCTGAAGCGAATCAAGGCGACCGACGGCAAACTGCATGCCTACATCACGGTGACAGAAGAAGCGGCGCTGCAGCAGGCTAAAAAGATAGATAAAAAAGGGGATTACAGCGGTATTCTCGAGGGCATTCCGATGAACCTGAAAGACGTCGTCTGCACAGCCGGCATCAGAACTACCGCCTGCTCCAAAATTCTTGAAAACTTTGTTCCGCCTTATAGTGCCCATATCTACGACCGCCTCCTCGACGCGGGTTCAATTTTGCTGGGCAAAACAAATACCGACGAATTCACCATGGGCTCCAGTTCCGAAAACAGTTATTTTGGTGTGACCCACAACCCATGGAACCCTGAATACGTTTCCGGCGGTTCATCCGGCGGTCCCGCGGCCAGTGTGTCAGCTGATCAGTGCGCCTTTTCCATCGGTACCGACACCGGCGGTTCTATCCGCCAGCCGGCCAGCCTCTGCGGTACGGTGGGCCTTAAAGTAACTTATGGCCGTGTGCCAAGGCATGGCTGTATTTCTTACGCCTCTTCCTTTGATACCATCGGCCCCTTCACTAAAACGGTCGAAGATGCCGCCCTGGTACTTCAGGCCATTGCCGGACGTTCCGAAAAAGACGCCACTACACCCGACGAACCGGTTCCAACATACAGCGATTTTCTGAAAGAAGATTTAACGGGTTTAACGCTGGGATTACCAAAAGAATATTTTGGACAGGGTGTCGATAATGAAGTCCGCGACGCAGTTATGCAGGGCGTCGAAGTTATGAAAAAACTGGGTGCCAAAATCATCGAAGTCAGTCTGCCACTCACAAAATACGCCATTCCCACCTACTACATCCTGGTCAAGTCCGAAGGCAGTACCAATATGGCCCGTTACGATGGCATCAAATACGGCCATACCACTGACAGCGCCAAAGAATTGCAGGAAATCTACATGAAATCCCGCTCCGAGGGCTTCGGAGACGAGGTAAAACGCACCATCATGCTTGGTACTTACGCGCTTTCGGCCGGTTACTACGACGCTTTTTACTTAAAAGCCGCCAAAGTCCGCGCCCTGATGAAAAAAGAATTTGAAGAAGTTTTTGAAAAATGTGACGCACTGATCACCCCGACTTCTCCCACGCCGGCCTTTAAAATCGGTGAAAAGACGGATGATCCGCTGGCTATGTACATGTGCGATGTACTCACTACTCCAATCAATTTAGCCGGAATCTGCGGTATGTCCGTCCCGGCTGGTTTCAGCTCAAAAGGCCTGCCCATCGGCCTGCAGATCATCGCGAACCAATTCAAAGAAGACAATCTGTTCCATGTGGGCCATGCCTTTGAACAGGCGACAGAATGGCACAAAAAAAAGCCCGCCCTAATCTAATTCATGCAGCGCGGCCTCAGCAGCTTTTTCGGACTCTTCTTTATCGATGGCGTTGTTTTCCGTTATTTCCTCTTTTTCAATCTGTTTCATTGTATTTTTCAGGGCCTGCGTAATTTTTACCTGTTCCTCTGCCAAATTAGCCGCCTCTTTTTCAAGCCTGATCATCTCCGCGTCATTCTTTCTGATTTCTTCCAGGGCTAAAGTAAACTGTTTATCACTTGCCGTGGCATAAATTTCTTTAAATTTAATCTGATCTTCAGGGGGCAGGGCCTGAAAACTCTTTGAAGCATTAATCGCCTGCAGGAATTGATCTAACAATGCTTGAGAAGCCACAGGATAGAATCGTTATGTTGTTTCTTCTATTTTATAATGAGGTGTTGGCCCTCGCATTTTCCGGGTAATCTCGTATTTTTTACCAAAAAGTTCAGTTTGAAGAGGAAAGTTCTCGATCTTTGTTCTGCTTATTAGATTCGCAATCATTATTTTTTCTGCATAATCAAAATTATCCGGATATTCTTTAGTTGTAGGCCCTTTTTCATCTTTATTTATAACTGCTTCAGCTTCAGTCGCGACTCTGCCGCGTTCTTGTGCTGGGGTCCTTTCTCTGGCGGCAACTGCGGTAGGAGCGGCCTGTGGTCTGCGGTCTTCGGGTAGCACATAATTAAAATCCTTAGCAAGTGCCGCGTATGTCCGCGCGCTTTTTTCATTAATGCCCGTTATTGCTACTGAATATTTTTCCTTCACATTCTTGGTAATTTTAAAAGAAACACCTTCACCGTTTGTGATTTCCCAGGAGGAACCAATCGGGGCGGAAGCAAGAGGCTCCCTATTGCCATCGATTTTTTGGGCGATACGTGTTTCACCCTCATTTTTCCCCTCTTTGCCTTCAATGTTAGCAACAAATCTAAAGTAGGTGAGGATTTTGTCGGTATTGATTGTTTCCGTGAATTTGGATTCGTTCGCAAGCGATTCAATCTTCCTGGTCGTAGTCCGTATTTCCTGTACGGTATTACCAGGATTCGCATAAAGCCTATCGATCTCGTCATACAGCCTGACCAGATTCGGAGACCTGAGGGACGCTGTCATCCTGTCTTCGTAAGGGGTATATAATCTGTCAGACACCACATCTTTCCTGCCTGACTGCTTTACCATATTGGCATTCTCTTTTTCGACAAGCTGGTTCAGGTTCGTGATTGCTTTTGTATATACTGTTTTAAGTAAATCTTTGGCAACCAGAATATTTAATTCCTCAGGGTTCACGGCGGTAGATTCATTTTTTTCTTCTTTCTTTGCCGTCTTTTCCGTTGCAGGCAAAGCCGATTCTCGCTTGGCAATTCTTTCCAGCGCATCTTTAAATTGCCATTTAAGATTATCTGCAAGTACTTTATTTTGATTTTGTTTATCCAAAATTCTCTTTCTGAGTGGATTTTGCTTGTCAATTTCATTTTTTAACTGATGCCCCCAGGCTCTTGCCCGTGGATTTTTGCTTTGCATCAATTCTTGAGCTTTGTCTTCAGTAGCTCTGATAACATCCGCGGCTTCACGGTTAGCTTTTTCCAGCGGTGTTTCCGTAGGAACGGACTCCTGTGGAGCGGGTTGTTCCGGATCACCCATAAAAACAAGACGATTTAGCCCGAAGAAAGAATTATTATTAGTTTTCATGGTTTGTATTGGTTATTAAAATATTCCAAGAAATTTCTTTCTCTTTTTAGGAGCTTCTTTTTTCTGTGGGTCCTTCATCGTTTCAATTTCCTGTAAAAGGGCCTTCCCTTTCTGCTCATCTTCTGCCACAGCGACGGCTTCTTGTTTTTTAAGTTCATCCTTTTTGATTTCCCGCAAAGTTATCTTCATCTGCGCCACATTTTTTTCAACTTCTTCCTGCATTTGTTTGGCTTCCGCGGCAAGCTTTTCACTGGCTATCTGATCTTCTCTCAAAGTCTGGATGGCCTGATTCAGTTGTTCGTCGCTGGCATTCTGATAATTTGTCTTAATAGCCGCCTGTTCTTCAGGGCTTAACAGCTGAAAGCTATTTGAGGCTGCCAGAAGGCCAAAGAATTGATCCAGTAAAGTTTGAGACGTCATGCGGAGAAATTAGCTCTTTTTTAAATTACAGCAAATCCACTAATACCAGCTGGCTGTTTACTTAAATTAACGTGGCAGTGCTCCGTGACCACGGTAGGAATGTGGAGGAGCATCTGCGGTTGGTTTTGGGCTGGTAGGCCCAGGTACATTGCTGGCAAACGGGTCGAGCTCTTTCGTTGGCTCTGCTTGTCGTGCCGCAAGTTCTGCTTGTCGTGTCTCTGTAGTAGCAGCTGTAATTTTTTGTTGGGCAGCCACCTTTTCTTCTGCAGGCAGAAGAGCATTTCTCAGCGCTAAAGCCCGTTCTTTTGCTCCTGATTCCACACCCTTACTGCCTGTATTGGCCATAATGGTGTGAAGCAAGTCTTTATTAAGTTGATCTTTTCGGGGGTCTGTATCCTTCATGCCGTCTATCACCTTTTGGGCACTTTTCATAAAATTATTAAGACCTTCCTTGGTAGCTACATCAGCTTTTTTAACTTGTTCGACTGCCTGAACTTGCTGTTCAGGGCCGCCGGCCATAAAAACAAGCCGGTTTGGGCCGAAAAAAGAATAATTATTACTTTTCATAATGTGTTTTTTTATTTGCTAATCTTCCCATTATACCAAAAAAGACCACATTCCGCAAGAGAAATTACTCATCCGGAGAATCAAATATTATCTCACCAAGGTTGTATACCGTAAGCCTCCAATGGGGCATAAAAGGTAAACGTGCCGGGTTTGTTGCCAGGTTTAAGCTCCTCACGAATCGGGTTTCCCTGCTGATCTGTCACAAAGGTCAGGCAGGAGCCCTTTTTTTGCCACATAAAACACCCCGGTTTTGTTTCAAGGTGCGCGTTGAAAAAGGGGATTTCATAGTGCCCCTGTGAATCGGATTCCACCCATTTATGCCTCCCTTCATAGATATTCGAATCCTCACCCCTTTCCTGTAAACACTTATTTTCTAACAAAATTTTAGACGGATCAGAAAACTGATCATGCATCAAAACAACTCCGGTAAATACACAAATGGAAGGAACATCGGGCCAGGGTTCATTTTTAGGCTCAGGCCTCGTAATTACCATAGAACCGATAGGAACTTTAGATTCAGCAACCGGCCATTGCGGGGGCACAGCCGTTGTCTGAGTCGGTTCCGTTGCCCTTATGTCTCTTTGAACCGCCTGAGAAGCACAGCCCGCGGAAAGCAGAGCCGCCAGTACGGCAAATCGAACGGGCCTCGGCTCCACGGCAGATTGAAGCGTGTCGGGCACAGATATAACTCTGTCGACTATTTCACGATCATCAAAAACATCAGACATCTTACTTCAATTAATGGATGTCATTATATAGTATATTTAGGTTTCGTCAACTCAAAGTGCCGGGAACTTAAAAACCGCCCGTAAGGCGGCCTCTAATTTATCGCGGTGAATTTGGGCGGCAAGGGTCTTTTTCAGATCAATACTGGTGAGAAAGGGGTGATCTTCGCGGCCGACAATATATTCCCGGTCCGCCTCCGGCATGCCCAGCAGCATCTCAATCTCGCTTCGGGTAATAAGCTCCATGGCCCAGAACAGTTCAAGATTGTTCATTATCAGGTAAAGCCGGCTCACAAAATCCCTGCCGTCCCATTCTGAAACGATGTCTTTTGTCCCCGATGATATGCGGGGTTTACTTTTCATATCATATAATTATAGCATTTTTTAACACCAAAATCAATATGCCACGACCTCAATGTCATGTTAAATTGTGTGCATGGACTACTACCGGGAATCCATAAAGCTGCACTCCGACCATCGAGGAAAAATCGAGGTTGTTTCAAAAGTTCCCATAAAAACCAAAGACGACCTGAGTCTGGCTTACACGCCGGGGGTGGCCGAACCCTGCCGTCAGATCCATAAAAACCCGCAAGACGTTTACAAGTATACGAGTAAAGGAAACATGGTGGCGATTGTTACCGATGGCTCGGCGGTTTTGGGTTTGGGCAACATTGGCGCCGCCGCCGGCCTGCCCGTAATGGAAGGAAAGGCGATTTTGTTTAAGGAATTCGCGGGTGTGGACGCTTTTCCGATCTGCCTTGCCACCCAGGACACGGACGAAATTGTGGAAACGGTTCAGCGCATAGCCACCGGTTTTGGGGGCATCAATCTGGAAGATATTTCGGCGCCCCGCTGTTTCGAAATCGAAAAACGGCTTATCGAATCCCTCGATATTCCGGTCTTTCACGATGACCAGCACGGCACTGCGGTCGTTGTTTTAGCCGGCCTGATCAACGCGCTCAGGCTGACAAACCGAAAGTTCGAAAATGTCCGCGTGGTAGTCAGTGGGGTGGGTGCCGCGGGTGTGGCTGTTACCAAATTACTTATCACTTACGGCGTAAATCCCGAGCATGTTCTTCTTGCTGACAGTCAGGGGGTTATCTACAAAAGCCGCGACAACCTGAATTCGGTTAAAGAGGATCTGGCCGATATCACCAACGTGGCCTGCCACCTTGGAACCGATCACCCCAACTGTAAAACAGGCGGTCTGGCCGAAATCATGGCGGGCGCCGATGTGTTTATCGGGGTTTCTAAGGCGAATTTGGTAACGGAAGCTATGGTAAGAAGTATGGCAAAAGATGCCATTGTCTTTGCCATGGCCAATCCCGAACCCGAAATCATGCCTGATCTGGCCAAAAAAGCGGGGGCGGCCATTGTGGCCACGGGCCGTTCCGACTTCCCGAACCAGATCAACAACGTCCTTGGATTTCCGGGAATCTTCAGGGGTGTCTTAGACGCCGGCATCAGAATAATCGACGACAAAATTAAAATCGCCGCCGCCGAAGCCATCGCGTCCAACATAAAAAACCCAACAGCCGAACAGATTATCCCCAGTCCTCTCGATAAGGGCGTCGCCATGGCGGTGGCTGAAGCGATTAAGAAGCTTTAGAGCTTAACACTCAATTTGTTGGCGACTTCGGTAATCTTATCAGGGTGCTGAGCCAAAAGATATTTCAGCGGATAAATAATATTTAATCTATGAATATTGCCAAATTGGGCATTTTTATCAATTTCGGAAAGTATCTTTTCAATTGCCATTTTCCATTTTTCCCCAGCTAATTCACGGGCCAGTGACTTTAGATATTCAAAATTGCTGACTAACTGTGTCACAAGGGCAGGTTCCAACTGTTTAAGTTTTTCAGCGATTTCCGGACTAACTGAAATTTCTTCAGGAAAGACAGTAGGCACAGTTTCCTTAGGGGTGGTTTTGGGTTTTGCGGGGCTGGCCGCGGAAGCAGTTTTTTTAGCGACAGCCTCCTTGGCTACGGCTTCTTTGGCTAAACTTTCCTCCTCTTTCCTTTCTTCCGCCTCCTTAGCTTCTTTTGCTTTTGTTACGGCGGCGGCAATCTTTTTATCCAGCCCTTCGGGGTCGGTTTCTCCGCCCGTGCAGTAGACGGACTCGTGCACTCCGGTAGCTTTACTGCACTTAAACTCCAGCGCGAGGGCGTCCCCCTTCAATTTAAGTCCGATGTTTCCGTCAGGGCCAGCGACAAGTTTAGTCCAGGGGTGGTCATCTTTAGAAAGTTCATATTCCTGAAGTTCGTATTTCTTCAGTTCATCGCCATTTGGCTGACGCATTGGTGAAATAAACGATATATCAAGAAGGGCGGTAATTTTGCTCCGGCACCCCTCCACTTCAGACCTGTCCAGAATAACCGAAGCGCTGGCCTCAGGAATATGGATTATTCTGGTGCCGCTTTCATCAACTGCCGCGCGTCTGGCCGCTTCTTTGGCGATTTCAGTCTTCCCTTCGGCGGTGTCGGTATTAAAGCTCAGGCAGACTTTACAGCCCGATAACGAAAGCAGGCCAAGTGAAAGCGCGGCAACTTTACTCCGGGCCGATCTGAGCCGGGAATGCCGTTGTAATTCCGATGATTCAGAAGTTTGGCGCATTTTCATTCTGATAGGGGTAGATAATTCAAGGTTTATATTTTACTATAATTACAAAATTTGTCAATAAGATTCCGGCGGGTAATTATGGTCAGCAGGCAGGCCAATAAATTTAATATATATTAAGCTTTATTTTTATCTTTATATATGTTAAAATAATGGTGATGAATAATTATATTTCCACAACTCAGGCGGCCGGAATATTAAAAGTGACTCCTGTCACCGTTTTCAACATGATTAAAGATGGCCGCATTAAAGCCGTAAAAGTGGGGCGTAACTACATCATTGACCGCGCCACCCTTCAGGAAAACTTCATCCGGGATTACAAAAAAATTATTCTTCCCATTTTAATGGAACACGGTGTTAAAAAAGCCGCCATATTTGGGTCTACGGTGCGCGGACAACGTCGCGAAAGCAGTGATCTGGATTTATTGGTGGAGTATTCGCGACGCAAAAGTTTGCTTGATTTTATCGGACTTAAGCTTGAACTCGAAGACGCGCTTGGGATCAAAGTTGATCTTGGTCAGTTTGCCACGATTCATCCTATGCTAAAAGACAGAATCCTTAATGAATCAGTTCCTATTTTATGACAAGAGACGTCATTCTATTTCTGGCCGATATCCTGGAATGTTGCCGATTATTGGGTGAGTATACCCACGGAATCAAAGAATCTGATTTCAGCACTAGCATTCAGCTTCAGGATTCCGTGATACGAAGGCTGGAAATCATCGGAGAAGCGACCAGGAATATTTCTCTTAAACTCAAAAATGATTATCCTGAAGTTCCCTGGCGCAAGATGGCGGGTATGAGAGATATACTTATCCACCGATATCACGGAATATATCTGGAAGACGTATGGGGCATTGTGAAGAAGGATATTCCCGCGCTCAAAAAGCAAATTCAGAAAATCATTGCCGAACTAAAGAGGAAATAGCTATACTTCTTTCAGTAATTCATCCACTTATGAACCTGAATGTTAACTTCTGCGGCATCAATTTCCCGAATCCAACTGTCGTGGCTTCGGGCTATTTAGGCGTTACGGGAGCCAGTTTAGCCAACTGCGTCCGTAATGGCGCGGGCGGCGTTACCGGCAAAACCTTATTTATGGACGAACGCCCCGGACATCCCAATCCGACCGTTCTCACTTTTCCGGGCGGCCTGATCAACGCGGTCGGGCTTTGCGGTGAAGGCATAAAAAACGCCCGCCATGAATTCGAAAAATACCGCGATCTGGCCCCTGAAAATCCCATAATCGGCAGTATCGGAGGCAAAAATATCGATGAACTGGTTGAAGTCGCCCGCATTATGCAGGAATATCCGGTAGACATGCTGGAACTGAACTTCTCCTGCCCCAACGTAGATGACGAGATGGGCCGGCCAATTGCCTGTGATTCTCAGCTTACGGCCAGGGCTACCAAGTCAATCCGAAAAGTAGTAAAAAAACCGATTTCCGTCAAACTTTCCCCCAACGTTCCAAACATCGCTCTTATTGCCAAACAGGCCGAGGAAGCAGGCGCTGATGCCATTACCGCCGTTAACACCATGGGCCCGGGAATGCTCATCGACATCAGAATGCGCCGTCCCATTCTGGCCAACAAAGTCGGAGGGGTTTCCGGTCAGGCTCTCTTTCCAATCGCGCTTCGCTGTGTTTACGATGTGTACAAAGCCGTCAAAATCCCCATCATCGCTACCGGCGGCATCATAAAAGGAAACGACGCCATCGCCATGCTCATGGCGGGTGGTTCTTTGCTCGGTATCGGCTCGGCCATCGTCAGTTACGACCTTGCCTGCTTCGATATGCTCAATGAAAAGATTCAGGAATTTATGAAAGAAGAAGGATTCACAGACATCAGCGAACTCGTCGGCCTCGCTCATAAAAACTAACCATTCAGAAAATGTCTATGCCACTCGTCCTAAAAGTCAGCGCTATCCGCCAGGATGCCCCTAACCTGAAAACATATATTTTTAAGCACAACCTTTGCGCCAAACCCGGTCAGTTTGTCATGGTCTGGCTGCCGGGAGTCGATGAAGTGCCTATGTCCATCGGCTGGCAGACAGAAACGGAATTCCACCTTGGCATCGCGGATGCCGGAGACTGCACCCATGCCATTCACGAGCAAATAAAGGTGTGTGACAGGCTGGGGATCCGCGGGCCTTACGGCACCAATTTCGAATTCGCCGGTTACGACTATATTATTGGCGTTGGGGGCGGCTGCGGAACTCCACCCATGCTCAATCTGGCTCAGCGCGCGACTGAATCCGGCAAAAGGTTCACCATGATCCAGGGCGCCCGCGGCAAAGATTATCTGCTTTATAAAGACTTTTTCGATAAACTCAAAGTTGATCTCCATCAGGCCACCGACGACGGGTCAGAAGGATATAAAGGTTACTGTACCGAAATTCTCGAAAAAGAACTGAAAAAACTGAAAAAAAGCGAAAAAACCTGCGTCTGTACTTGCGGCCCGGAGGGCATGATGGTCAGGGTGGCTCAGCTGGCAAATGAATACGACGTAGACTGTCAGGTTAGTTTAGAACGCTACATGAAGTGCGGTTTCGGAATCTGCGGCCAGTGCTGTATGGACGATTCCGGTATCCGTCTATGCAAAGACGGCCCGGTAATCAGCGGCAAACTGGCCCTGGAACATCCCGAATTCGGTAAGTACTCCAGAAACCAGTCCGGCCTTGTGATAAAATAAAGTAAACTTACTTTTTAATCTTTTATTATTATGGGTGAATGTAAATGTGGCGGAAGTTGTGGTAGCTGTAAAAAAGACGGAGGCAAGAAGGGCGGCTGCGGATGTGGATAAAAAAATTTAGGCCCATAGTGCAATGGTTAGCATACCGGTCTCCAAAACCGTTGATGAGGGTTCGAATCCTTCTGGGCCTGCCAATTAGTTTTTACAGGCTGCCTCATAGCGCTTCCCGACTTCTTCCCAGTCCACGTTTTTGATGAATGCTGTCATGTAGTCCGGTTTTTTCAGCCCGTAGTCAATCATAAAAGCGTGCTCCCACATGTCCATAACCAGTAACGGCGCGCATCCGGTCAAATGGTTGGTGGCGTGATCGTCAATCCACACGTTGTACAGTTGGTCGGCTTTTTTGTCGTAATACATAACTACCCAGCCTATTCCGCGCATGCCGGCTGTCTGAGTGAAGTTCTTACGGGCGTTTTCGATTGAACCAAAATCGTCCGTCATCTTTTTACACAATGGCGAATCATTTCCAGATTTTTTATTTTCTTTGCTAAGATTTCCGAAATACAATTCATGCAGACGCATGCCGTTCCACTCCCAGCCAAAACGCCGCTTCATTTCATTATATTCAGGCGTGCCGACCTCACCGGAAGACAGATTTTCCAGAAGCATGTTCGTGTTTTTCACGTAACCCTGATAAAGTGTGAAATGATTGTTTAAAAGAGCATTGCTAAAGCCTTCCATGCTCAGCAAGTGAGAAAAATCCGTGGCATCGTACATACAGAAATGGTTTAGAATATAAAACAGTTATTAGTATATCTAATATCTTCGGCTAA
>JAZDNJ010000011.1:0-2086 GCA_043800105.1 Patescibacteria group bacterium | reverse complement strand
CTCCACTTTATGGCCCGCCAGGACATCTGGAACGGCGACGGGGTTTGCATGGTCGATCCGCACGGCGACCTGGTCGAAGACACGCTCCAGGCAGTTCCCAAAGAGCGCGCGCGCGACGTCATTCTTTTTGACCCGGCCGACACCGAAAGACCTATGGGGCTAAATCTTCTGGAGGCTCATACACCTGAAGAACGCGACCGCGCTTCGCTGGATGCCATGGAAATTTTTATCAAAATATTCGGCGACGAAATCTTCGGCCCCCGTATTCAGCACTACTTTCGTAACGCCTGTTTAACGCTTATGGAAGACGAAGAAGAAGGCGCCACACTAATCGACGTGCCGCGCATTTTCGTGGACGAGGAATTCCTGAAATACAAACTAAGCAAAGTAACCAACTCCGTTGTGCGTTCCTTCTGGGAACACGAATACGCCAGCACCGGCGACCGCGAAAAACAGGAAATGATACCGTATTTCAGTTCAAAATTCGGCCCTTTCATCACCAATACGACCATCCGCAATATCATCGGACAGGCCAAGTCAGCCTTCAATATCCGTGAGGTTATGGACCAGCAAAAAATCCTTCTGGTAAATCTGTCAAAAGGTAAAATCGGTGACCTGAACGCTCAGCTTCTGGGGCTTATCTTTGTGAACAAGATCAACATGGCCGCCATGAGCCGCCAGGAAATTCCCAAAAAAGACCGCAAAGACTTCTACCTGTACGTGGACGAATTTCAGAACTTCGCCACCGACACCTTCGCCACCATTTTGTCTGAAGCACGTAAATACCGCCTCTCACTCATCATGGCCCATCAGTACATCGCCCAGCTCACTAAAACGCCGTCAGGTAAAGACGACACTCGTGTGCGCGACGCCGTATTCGGTAACGTGGGAACAATGGTCTCTTTTAAAGTGGGCGCCGAAGATGCCGAATATCTGGCCAAGGAATACGCTCCGGCCCTTTCCGAACAGGACATCCTGAGCATCGCGAACTACAAGGCTTACATTAAACTCAATATCCACAATACGACTTCCAGGCCTTTCTCTATCGAAAGTATCTGGGACCCCATTGAAAATCCCAAACTCGCTGACGTGCTGAAAAAATACTCCCGCATGAAATATGCCCGGAAGAAAATGTTTGTCGATCAGGAAATCGAAGCCAGATTGGGGATTACTTAATCTATTTTATCGGTCTTACGCGGTCTTATTGAAAGCCGCGTAGCCTGCGCGGAGAGAACCGGATTTATAATAAACGCATTAAGCTTATTCTCCAGGCAGAACTTAAGGAACTGAAGATGGTAAATCCCTGTGGATTCAAAACCGATCTTGTAAGGGTCGGCTCCTGCATATTTTTTAATAAGATTTAATATCTTTCTGAAGCCTAAAATGTTGTTAATGGCTTCGGTTTCAAAAATGACTTCACCCTGTATATCAATACAGGCGGCATTTAATTTGTCTTTTGAGACATCGACACCGATAAAATACATGGTAAAATTGGGTTAAGAATAAATGGTTGAGTGATCTCACTCACTATGAATCGCAGTAGTCTAGTAATCATCCGGGGCGTTATCCCCAACTAACTGATTCACTGCGCGATACACAGGAGTAAGAACGATAGTCTCTCGGACAGAGCTAAAACTCTAAGAGAGATGTACATCGCTTCTCACTCCTGTTTATCATGCTTAAAAATCCCTAAATATCAAAGAACATTTATGTTCTGTCGATATACTAGAAAGCCTTTAGAGGCCTGCCTGCCGGTAGGCATGGAATGCCCATAGGCAATCTGACCAGTCAGATTTTCGCCAACATTTACCTGAACGAACTGGATCGTTTTGTGAAACATAAGCTTAAAGCGAAATACTATCTCCGTTACGGTGATGATTTTATCTTAATTCATCATGATTTGGAAAAACTTAAAACATTGCGCGGGCATATTGTTCTTTTTTTATTGGAAAAACTGAAGCTGAACCTGAATCCGAAACATGACAAAATCCTCAAAACCAGTCATGGATTGAAGTTTCTGGGCGCGATAATCAGGCCGGAAGGCAGAAGCCTGAACAGAAGAAACAGAAAAAGAATCAAAAACAGG
>JAZDNJ010000111.1:0-4666 GCA_043800105.1 Patescibacteria group bacterium | reverse complement strand
GAAATGTCCTTAGTCGCTACCAGTGACAATTTCAGCAGGTCTTGGAAAATGTATTCAAATTCCTGCCGGCAGGTCGAGTACTTCTTGCCGATCAGCCAGATAAGCGCCTGCATGGCCGGTTCCGGCACTTCGTTGTTCTGATAATCACCTATGACGGCAATTCCCAGCGTGCCATGGTTATAACAAAGTGCGTGGGCGCCTATGACTTTGTCGCCCCCATACCGGCCTTCGTAAATGTTGCCGAGTGGGTCGATGACGTAGTTATAGCCGATATCACCCCACCCGCGTGAAATGGTGTGATAATAGTAAATAGCGCGCATAATGGCACTGAAATCCCGGGTGTCAGTAAGCGAATCGCCGTTGAGATCGCGGATTTCGGAATCAGTGTGATGAATGATAAATTTTTCAATTTTTGAGGCGTACTGAAGCGGCCATGTCAGTGGCTGACCGTCTGAGTTATATTCCCTGACCATGGTCAGCCTGAATTCATTGGCGTAATTTTTTTCGATATCCGAGCATGGATCAATGTAGGTAGTTCCGTTATCGTTTTTAGTATCGCTGGCTGGAAGGTTGTCAGGATTCCAGACGCGCAATTCTTCGTCGGCTCCCCATTCACTGCGGCTGATGATACTGTAAGCCTTGGCAGTCAGAGCGGAACTGGCCTGTAATTGAGCAGTTGGTTTGGGAAAGTTCCCTTCCTCATAAAAAAATAAGGTAACCTTTAGGTTAAGGATTTTATCAGCCCCAGGCTGATCCCAGCGAAACCGCATAGTGTGTGTAGGCGCCGTGACTACCAGGCGATCATGGCCGAAGCCGTCATCGTGGATTTCCACCGGTTCCCAGCCGGCACCAAAATTGACCATAAGACCGTCGATATTTTTTTCAGGCCGGACAACAACAGTATTAAAAGCCGCGCGCTCAGGAATCACTTCAGAAATAAGCACATCCCCCTGCCTTTCCAGCTTTATATCATGTTCGGCATAATCGATGGCCAGGACTTTAGGGGGCAACATGAAAAACAGTCCGATCAGGGCGGATGACAAAAAGACGCTCTTCAGAAAATTTTTGCTCATGATTTTTTGGTTTTGACTAATCGATTCTACCATTAAAATAGTCTATCCGAAAACCAAAATCCCAGGCTTGGTGAGCAGGATCAGGCCGAGAAGAATCATCAGGATGCCGCCCAGAAAATGGGAGAAACGAGTGTATTTGGCGGTTGTCAGGCCGATTTTGTCAAAACTGTAAAGAGCCAGAGTGAAGATGATCAGGTCGTCGATCATGTACATAAAGATATACATCGCGTTGTAAACCTGTTTACCGGCAAAACTAAGGTAATTAAGATCGAGAACTTTTGTGAAGGTCTGCGGAATGCCCACTGAACAGGCAAACTCGATGATGTTGACTGAGAAAGCCAAACCTAAAATACCCAAAGCCACAGGGATGTTCATTGGAACAGTCGCGTAACATTTGATTTTTTCCGCCGTCTTTCGTTTGCTGTTCAGATTTCCCACTTTGCAAGTGGTGTCGGCTTTGTAGAAGTTATAAAGGAAATACAGGCCGGCCGCGGCCGCGACCAGTCCCACGATGGGGGTAACGATACGGTCCATTCCCACAAAATCCCAGGCCGTCATCCAGACGTTGAGGATAAGGTAATACATCACCGCCTCCGCAAAGATGAAAAGGCCCGCCATTTCGAACATGCGCCTCCGACTGCCAGCCTCGAGCAGAATTGTCAAAAACAGTACCAGCACCCACATCGCGCATGGGTTGAAGCCGTCCACAAAACCGAGCACGAGCGCCATGCCTGGTAAACTGTATTTGGCCACGTCGACCGCACCGATAAAAGGAATGCTGACCAGATACTCTTCCAGTTCAATTTCGCAGACTTCTCCCGTTTCACAAGTACCTTCTTCCGCCAGTATTTCCTGGCTTCCGCCGGCCGCGATAAATTCCTCAAAGGTATATTGTTTTTTGCCTTTCGCAGCTTCGATCAGCTTTTCGATTTTTTTGCCTGTGGTTTCGGCTGTATCAAACCCCTGAAGCACCACCGAATCGATTATGGTAATGGGGGTTACCTTGGGCATGTTTTCCAATTCCGTGAGCTGTATGAAGTGCTCTTTGTGCGCGGGTTCAGCGATATCGTGAAAAATCAGAATAAGATCTCTGCGTTCTTTCTGGAGCTGGTTCAGGAAAGCTTTTTCATCCTGGCAATGTCCGCAGTCCTGGCGCTCGAATACTTCGATTCGGACTGTGCTACTGGAATTATCCGCCGCGTAAGTCAAAGGAGCCGTAAGAAATACGGCTCCAAGAAGGATTGATAGAAAAATCTTGTTTTGCAGTTTCATGTCTATTTGCTATTGAGCGCCTCCTCAATTGCGGCCTTGAAATTCTCGTAAGGCTGAGCGCCGGAAAGCGGCATGCCGTTGATGAAGAAAGCCGGTGTTCCACGAACGCCGTATTTACCGCCATCAGCGAAATCTTTGGCAATTTCAGATTCGTATTTATTTTCGTCCACACAGGCGGCAAATTGAGTTTGATCGATATCAAAACCGGCGGCGAATTCTTTTAGCTTTGCGACACTGAGGTCAGTCTGATTGGTGAAAAGAATATCGTGATACTCAAAATACATGGCGTCTCCGCCCTGCGCGCGCAGACATTCGGCCGCGTTAGCCGCTGGACCGGCGTTGGGATGCCCGCCAAGAGGGAAGTCACGAAGCACATAACGGACCTTACCGGTATCGACATAATTTTTCACAATTTCTGGAAGTGTTTCTTTGACATAGCGTCCGCAGAAAGGACACTGATAATCGGTGAATTCAACAATCGTAACTGTCGCGTTTTTGTCCCCCTTCATAGGATCATCATCGATACTGACATCAACCGGGCCGGTAGGCTGACCGCTTTTTTCGGCAACATAAGAGTCAATTGCCTTAAAAACATTAGCCTTGAATACCTCAGCACCGAGGTTTTCCTTTTTTAAATTATAGGTAGTGTAAGTGGCGTAGGCTGCCAAAATGAGGGCCAGCACTGCAAGTATGATGGCAAGTCGATTATTCTTATTCTTCATTGGATTATATTTAAAAAATATGCGTAAGTTAGCATACTCTGACATTCGTCCCAAGACAAGGATTTGTTCAAAATTTTTTTAAGTTCGTTCAACAATACGAAATCCCTCCATTATCGCGTCACACACAAAATCTTCCAGCAGACTCAGATCATCGGTTATTTGCGCTTTACTTAGATAAGCGGCGTATTGTCGTCTCTTTTCCTGCAAGACAACCACCGGAGCCAGATTCTTCCGCAAAGCCATAGCATTCATAATCAGCCTGCCAACGCGCCCATTGCCGTCGCTAAACGGATGAATTTTCTCAAACCGTCCATGAATGTCCGCAATGTGGCTGAATATGTCACTGGTATTATGATTCATATCCTTAACCAGTTTTTTCATCAGCACAGGCACTTTTAAATAGTTGGCAGTTGGCACATGGGTTCCCATGATTCTGGCACCATGATTACGATACAGGCCAGCGTCGCTCCTGATCGCGTTCATCAGAATACTGTGCATTTTCAAAATAAGTTTTTCATCTAAGGGCTTTTTCGAAATCAGGTGCTGAAACAAATAAGCCAGCGCCGCCTGATGATTTTTGGCCTCCATCTGTTCCACAAGCGTTTTATTCGGTATGGCGACGTTCTCAAAAAGAATGGCGGCGGTCTCGCCTTCCGAAAGAGTACTGCCTTCGATTCGATTGGAATTGTAGGTCAAAGACAGGTAGAACTGGTCGCGGACGTCCGGATTGGCAAGTATTTCTTTCAACACGTTCTTGTGCGCTTTGGCCCGGCGTAAAACCATGCTTTTTTTCGCCTCTAAAACAGTCTTCGGGATCTGCCTTTCCCCTGAGAGTTCTTTGTAAAGTTCATCTATTTTTTCCCGCGCTTTAGGCCTTGGGACCGCCCTGTTATTGATCCAGCGGTTTAAAGCGGCAAAAGTCACGCCCAAACGACCGGCCAATTCCTGTTGAGTTAGCTCGGAAAGCTTTAGGATCAGATGTAATTTCTCGCTTATGGTCATGACTCTATTCTAGCAAACTATATATAGTTCGTCAAAAGGACTATTTTTTATATAGTTCTATTAATATACAAAAACTTTTTCAGGTAGCATGTTAAATGATTAAGTCGTGAATCCACCACACAAACTGCCGGCTTATTTTTCCGGTCTTCCATTCTTCTGTTTAGTTTTCTACTGCTTGGCCATATCACAACACCCAAGAACTTCAGGCCGTGTTGTGCCTTGAGAATCTTGTCATTTTTGGGATGGAGCTTCCGCCTTAACTCATCCTTTAAAAATCGCATTATGCTTAAGCGTAACCCTTTCAATTTTTCTAAATTCTGATGAACTAAGATAAAATCATCTCCGTATCGCAGGTAATACTTCACATTCAGTTCATGTTTCACAAAACGATCCAGTTCGTTCAGGTAAATGTTGGCGAAAATCTGGCTGGTCAGGTTGCCTAAGGGAATTCCGGCCTCGCTGGCGGGCGAAAAACTAAAAATGATTTCTTCAATCAAGCCCAGCATTTGTTGATCGCCAGCTTTCCGACTGATTATTCCCAATAACTTTTGTTTACTAATGTTAGCGAAAAATTTCCTGATGTCCAGCTTTATGGCA